>NZ_DATGNR010000029.1:0-96545 GCF_035306605.1 Xanthomarina sp.
ATTTATATGAAGCAATTATTGAATATCAAAAAAGAGAACGACGGTTTGGGAAAACAAGTGAACAAATTAACTAATAAAGTACTATTGAAAACATACTTACTATTCATTTTTACATTGCTATTTGTTGTAAATAATCAAGCGTTGCATGCGCAAGAAACGAATCCACAAAATGGCGAAAAATATATTATTGGTGGTATTACGGTAGTAGGAGAAACCAATTTTAGCGAACAAACTATTATCACCTATTCAGGGCTAAGAGCCGGAGAAGAAGTGCTTATTCCTGGAGATAAGATTAGTGCTGCCATAAAAAAATTATGGAATTCTAACTTATTCAATAATATTGAAATTTACATCAATCGCATTGAGAACAACCAAGTCTATCTAGAAATTAGATTGGAAGATTTACCTGAGCTTAATGAGGTTAAAATCAATGGTATTAAGAAAAGTAAAAAAGAGAAACTGATAACTGAAAACTCTTTGAAAAAAGGAGTTAAAGTTACCGAGAACCTACTTACTACTACAAAAAACTATTTGGTTAACAAATACAAAAAAGAAGGATACTATAATACCAAGGTTCATATTAATACTATAGAAGTTGAAGATACTATTCAAGCTTCTAAATCCCTTATGAATATGGTTGTCAACATAGATAAGGGCAAAAAAGTAAAGGTAAAAAAGATAAATTTTTCTGGGAATGACATCATAAAAGATAGCAAACTTAAAAAGGCTATGAAAAACACCAAGCAGAAAAATTTCACTCATGTCCTTAAACGCTCAAAGTACATAAAAGCAAATTTTAAAGAAGACCTTAATAGCCTTGTAGACAAATACAAAGAAATTGGTTACAGAGATGCTCGAGTACTTTCAGACAGCTTAGTAGTATTGGATGACAAACACGTAGCGTTATATATAGATATAGAAGAAGGAGAACTTTACACCTTTGGAAAAATTAGTTTTATAGGGAACACGGTATATTCTGATCAAGTTCTAAGAAGAATTTTAAGAATTAACGAAGGAGATACATATAACGGAGTTTTACTTGAAAAACGAATTGCAGACACTGATAATCCGGACGCTGTAGATATTACTAACCTATATCAAAACAACGGATATTTATTTTCTACAATTAATCCTGTAGAAGTAAGTGCTGAAGGAAATGTTATCGACTTAGAAATTAGAATTTCTGAAGGAAAGCCCGTGTATTTTACTGATGTTACTGTAGTTGGAAACGATGTTACCAACGACCACGTAATCTATAGAGAATTATTTACTCGTCCTGGGCAGTTATACAACAAATCGAACGTAATTAGAACCATTAGAGAGTTAAGTCAACTAGGCTTCTTTGATGCTGCTCAAATAGCAACCAACTTCAACAATCCAAACCCTAACGAAGGTACTATTGATTTAGAGTATGAAGTGGTAGAAACAGGATCTAGCCAAATAGAATTACAAGGTGGTTACGGTGGAGGTGGTTTTATTGGAACCTTAGGATTATCGTTCAACAACTTTTCATTAAGAAATATATTCAATTTAAAATCATACAAACCTGTACCAAGAGGAGATGGTCAGAAATTAGCTTTGCGTTTACAAGCTAGTCAGTTTTACCAAACTTATAGCTTCTCATTTACAGAACCGTGGTTAGGAGGAGAAAAACCTGTTCAATTTTCAACTTCTGTATCCCATACAAAGCAGTTTTTATACGATTCTAGAACTGGAAAAGCAGACAAAAATAAACGCTTTAACATTACGGGAATTTCTGTTGGATTGGCAAAACGTTTAAATGAGCCAGATAACTTTTTCACTTTATCGCAAGCATTAAGTTACCAACATTATGATTTAAAAAATTATAATACTGGATTATTCACCTTTGGTGATGGATATTCAAATAACTTAGCATATACCATTGGTTTAAGCAGAAACAGTACCTATAACGACCCTGTGTTTCCAGTTGGTGGTTCAAGTTTTAGTGTAAGCGCTAAATTAACATTACCATATTCGTTATTCAATAATGTAGATTATCATGCATTAAAAGAAGAGCGTGAAGAGTTAAGCGGTATCGTTAGCGACCCAACTTACACCAATGAAGAACGTATAGCTGCAAACGAAAGTATTGCTGTTATCGACCAAGAACGTTTTAAATGGTTAGAATTTTATAAAATTAAATTTAAAGCAGATTGGTATGCAGAAATAGTAAAAAAACTAGTTCTTAAACCAAGTGTTGAATTTGGATTCCTAGGAGCCTATAACCAAGACCGAGGAGACATTCCATTTGAGCGTTTCTTTTTAGGTGGTGATGGACTTGGATCTTATAGCTTAGACGGAAGAGAAACTATTGGTCTACGTGGTTATCCAAACCAATCTATTCAACCATTAGACGACAATGATGGACCAAGTAATGATGGAGGTACCATATATAACAAGTTCTCCTTAGAATTAAGATACCCAATTACCTTAAAACAACAAGCTAAAATATTTGTTTTAGGTTTTATGGAAGGTGGAATTTCATTTAACAATTTTAAAGATTATAGCCCTTACGATTTAAAACGATCTGCAGGATTAGGTCTACGAGTATTCATGCCTGCCTTTGGTCTATTAGGTATGGATTTTGGTTATGGATTCGATCCTGTTCCTGGTCAAAACAAGGCAAATGGATGGGAAACTCACTTTATTATTGGACAACAATTCTAATTTGGCACGGTATTTTCTATAAACAATATGATTATTTACATTGTGAATTAAAATTTTTAAAGTTAAATTTCGTTAGTTTTGAAAATACTAATTCCTAAAATGTACAGATAACCGTAAAAATTATCTGATGTTTTTAGAATTTATAGATCATAAATTATAATAAATGACACAGATGAAATTAAAAGTTCTTTTTTTACTGATTATAGTTTCTACTATTAGTATATCTGCTCATGCGCAACGTGGTGTAAGAATAGGTTATATAGACACAGAATATATTTTACAAAATATTCCAGAATACCAAGAAGCAACTGCCCAATTAGAAAACAAGGTTCAAAAATGGAAAACAGAAATTGAAACCCAACTAAGTGAGATTGAGCAAAAGCGAAAAGATTTAAGCAACGAAAAAGCGCTTTTAACTAAGGAATTAATAGAAGAACGCGAAGAAGATATAACTTTTGAAGAAAAAGAGATTCTTGACTATCAGCAAAAGCGTTTTGGACCAAATGGAGATTTAATGATTCAGAAGAAACAGTTGATCCAACCTATCCAAGACCAAATTTTTGCAGCTGTTCAAGATATGGCTGAAAAAAGAAAATACGATTTTGTATTTGATAAATCAGCCGATGTGGTTATGCTGTATTCAGCTGAGAGATTTGATTTTAGCGACGAGGTTATTCGAAGTATATCAAGAAGTGCAAAGCGAACTCAAGCTCAAACAAAACAAGAGCGTAGAGCAGCCGAAGCAGAAGAAACTCTTCCTGAAATAAACGAAGAACAAGAAGCTAGAGAAAAAGCAGCAGAAGAAAGAAGAGAAACTATATTAAATGAGCGTGAACAAAAACAATTGGATGCGCAAAAACGCAGAGATAGTATAATTGCAGAAAGACAACGTATTAGAGATGAAAAACTAAATGCTAGAAATGTTCAGAATGAAGAATCAACAAGCGATGAAGAAGGCCAAGTTGTAAAAGAAGAAGGAGAACCAGCTGAACAAAAGTCTAAAGAAGAAATTATAGAAGAACGCAGACAGCAAAAATTAAAAGATAGAGAAGCTAGACAGCGTGAATTAGATGAAAGAAGACAAAGGATTCTTGACGAAAGACAAAAAGCAAAAGAAGAAAGAGAACGCCAAGCACAAGAGAATAATAAACCAGACGGCACAGAGCCTGAAGACACAAATAACAATTAAATAAATTATAACACTTATTAATACTATTTAGAAATGAAACAATTTAAAACCTTTTTATTTGCAGCAGCATTATTTATTGGAGCAACAAGTTTTACACAAGCTCAAAGTAAAGTTGCTCATATTAACACCCAAGAATTAATAAAATCTATGCCTGAGATGAATACAGCTCAAGCAGAAATGGACAAACTTGGTAAAACTTATGAAGCAGATATTCAATCAATGGTTACAGAATATCAAAACAAAATGAAACAATACGAAGCTGAATCTGGAACTAAAACAGACGAAGAAAACCAAAAACGTATTGTTGAAGTGCAGACTATGCAACAAAACATCCAACAGTACCAAGGGCAAGCGCAACAAGAAATGCAGAAAAAAGAAATTGATTTATTAAAACCAATTACTGAAAAAGCAAAAGCTGCAATTTTAAAAGTTGCTAGAGCTCAAGGTTTCGATTACGTATTAGATTCAACTCAAGGTGGAGGCGTAATTATGTCTGACGGTAAAAACTTACTTGATGACGTTAAAAAAGAATTAGGTATCTAATTTTATTTTAAAAAAGATATTTCAAAAGCCACTTAATTTAAGTGGCTTTTTTTTTATTTTTGAACTTATGAGCAAGCAAGCTATCGGTATTTTTGATTCTGGTGTTGGAGGCACTTCTATATGGAAGGAGCTCACCCAGTTATTGCCAAACGAGAACACTATTTACTTAGCTGATAGCAAAAACGCACCTTACGGCGAAAAATCTAAGGATGAGATTATTGCACTAAGTAAAAAGAACATCAACTTACTTTTAAGTAAAGAATGCAAATTAATTGTGGTTGCCTGTAACACTGCAACAACAAATGCCATTAAAGTTTTAAGAGAAACCTACTCCATTCCTATTATAGGTATTGAACCAGCTATTAAACCTGCAGCACTACAAACCCAGACTAAGGCTATTGGAATATTAGCCACTAAAGGAACTCTTTCTAGCGAGCTATTCCATAAAACCACAAACCTGTTTACAAACAACATAAAGGTAGTTGAGCAAGTAGGCGAAGGCATTGTTAGCCTTATAGAAACGGGACTGATCAATTCAAAGGAAATGAAATCGCTTCTAAAAGCTTATTTAAAGCCAATGATCGACGCCAATATAGATTATTTAGTATTAGGTTGCACTCATTATCCTTTTCTTATACCTCAACTTACAGAACTGCTTCCTAAGCATATAAAAATTATCGATTCTGGAAAAGCAGTAGCTTTACAAACCAAATCTGTTTTAGAAAAACATAATTTATTAAACAGCAGCCGAGAAAAACCAAATATTCAGTTTTATTCAAATAGCTCAATAGATGTTTTAATTTCCCTTTTAGGTGAAAATTACAAAGTAGAAACTTTAGATTTTTAGTAAGCCAATTTCTTTGGAAGTTCAACTTAACATTCAAAAAATATCCATCCATATCTGCCTTAAATCTTTTTTAAAGGCTATAGCAAAGAATATAACTATTTAAATCGCGCTCTGAATTTTTAAAAATAAATACAATTGTAGTCATAAAATTATCCTCATTGAATGCAACAACAGTTAAAAACAAATCATTTTTACCTTGTTGAAGTATTATGCGCGCAGAAAATCTATGCCAGCTCCAATTAAGATATAGCTAAGATAAAATAAGGTTTTATCGATTAAATTATTCCTCCTTGAACCAACTTGAATATTTTACATAGTTTTCGGCTATTCTATGTATTTCACCAGAAATTAATTCATCACTAATATCTTTAACTTTTTTAGCTGGGATACCAGCATAAATACTTCCAGATTCTACTCTTGTATTTTGAGTAACTACCGCACCCGCAGCTATAATACTATTGCTTTCTACCACACAATTATCCATAACAATACTTCCCATTCCAATTAACACATTATCATGCAGTGTACAACCATGTACAATCGCATTATGACCAATGGAAACGTTGTTGCCTATGTTTGTAGGGTGTTTTTGGTAGGTAGCATGAATAACTGCCCCGTCTTGGACATTTACCTTATCCCCCATTTTTATGTAGTGGACATCGCCTCTAACTACGGCATTAAACCATACACTACAATCATTTCCCATGGTAACATCGCCTACAATGGTGGCGTTTTCTGCTATAAAGCATGTATCTGGAATTTGTGGTGAATTACCATTCACTGATTTAATTAATGGCATAATTTAATTGAAGTTTTTATGTTAATTATTTAGCTTCCATCCCCGACCTTCTCTAATTGGAATTAAGTTATACTTCATAAGAGTTTCTCTGTTTTGAAGCATTTTTTAAAGGTTAGTGGCTATTTGAAAGTATAATCAGAAAATTACAAAAAAAAACCTTGAAATTTAATTTTCAAGGCTTGAATGTTTTTAGTTTACTGCTGGACAATTACAACTAAATCGTTCTTTCTTACAACCAAATTTAAATCCTAATGTAATTTGATGAAATCCACCATTATTATAAACTACAGAGTTGGCTTGGTAAGAATATGTGTATGCAAACATAAACTGGTCATAATCTATACCTAAAATTGGTGTGATATATTGTAATTTTTGACTAGCTATTTCTGTTCCATCTTGGTATTCTGCTCCATCTAAACTTCTTCTATACGAAAGTCCTCCCCAAAGTTTTCCAAATTCAAAATCTTTATAAGCTTTAGCATTAACATCTATTGAAGACTCTTTGGTACCATCTTTATACATAAACATTAAAGAAGGTTCAAAACTCCAATCGCTACCATATTTTTGGAATACATTTCCAGCGCTTAAAATAAACTGCCTTGGGTTATCGTAAGCAAAAAGTCCATTTTCATTGGCATTTACTCCATCGTTTTTCAACATATTCTTTACAGTAGCATGTGCGTAAAAGTTGTAAAGGAAATAAGAAAACCCGAAATCGATATTAAAATTCGTAGCACTTTGCTCAATTCCTGCAATTATAGGATCGAAAGGTTCGTTAATAAATGCTGTTTCATCTAGTTTATACTGTAAAGCTCCAACGCTTAAACCAAAAGAAAGCATATTTAAATCTACTTCAGAACGAGAAAACATGATGTGATGAGCATAAGTTAAATAAGCTCCGTTTTGTGAATGGTATCCGTTTTTATCAGAATAAAAAATGGCACCAATTCCGGAATTAGACTCACCTACTCTTCCATTTACGCTCATAGTTAATAATCTAGGCGCATTATCATCTCCAAACCATTGTTGTCGACCAGTAACTCTAACTTTAGCACAATTGGCGGCTCCAGCCATCGAAGGATGAATCAAATAATAGTTGTCTGTTAAGTAATCAGAGTATACGGGCATACCCTCTTGAGATATGGCAGATTGCGCTACAAAAAGCACTAAAGCTAGCATATAAAACCTTTTCAATATCATAATTTTAGTTTTCAGGGGCTCTGTTTAAGTGTTAATAATAATCTAGGTTTTCACAAAATTTCAAAAACAGAAACCAAATATATAAAAATTACTTTTTATCAGACTCACTATAAAGTTAAAGGTTTAAAGAATTAAGAGAGTATTTGACAAAAACAAGCTATTAAAAGCTAAAAAGCCAAATATATGGATATCTAAAATTATCTTTTAGTATTTTTGCTAAAAATTTTCATCCTATGAATACTTTTAAAGTTTCTATTAAAGAAACTACCTATAGTAGCATTATAAAATTCGAATTAAACCATTTTGTTACCCAGCATCAGAGCTTTGAATTTGGCAATATAGACGAGGCGAAACCTTCGCCTTTGGCACAACAATTATTCCATTTACCTTTTGTAAAAAAAGTATATATATCAGGCAATTTTATTGCTATAGAAAGATATGATATTGTAGAATGGAAGGATGTACAAGAAGAAGTAGCTGAGCAAATAGAAACTTATTTAAATAATGGCGGTGTTGTGGTTCACGAAACTACTGCTCCCAAAAAAGCTCCCGTAACGGTTTATGCTGAAAGCACACCGAATCCTTCAGCAATGAAGTTTATAGCTAACAAAAAATTAGTAACCACTTCCTACGAATTCACGAGTATAGACGAAGCAAAAATATCTCCTTTAGCGACTGAATTATTTCATTTTCCATTTGTAAAAAACGTTTTTTTTGATGAGAATTTTGTTTCTATAACAAAATACGAAATGGCAGATTGGAATGACATTACAATGGAACTCCGTGAGTTTATTAGAAGCTATATCGAACAAGGCAAAGAAATTTTGGTAGCCAATGCTCCACAAACTTTAAATAAAACAACAGAACAAATAACTGAAAGCTTTGATAATTTAGATGACACATCAAAAGAAATCATCAACATTCTTGAGGAATATGTAAAACCTGCAGTTGCTAGCGATGGTGGAAATATCCAATTTACCTCATATAATCCAGAAAGCAAAGTAGTAGAAGTTGTTTTACAAGGTGCTTGCAGCGGTTGCCCATCGTCCACTTATACATTAAAAAGCGGAATAGAAAATATGCTAAAAGAAATGCTTCCAGGTAAAATAGATAGCGTTATTGCCATAAATGGCTAAATTTTCCTTAACTTTAAGACTCGCATAAGTTTCATTTAAAAATATTAAAATTATGGCAGTATTAAAAGTTATTGAAGTATTATCAAGTTCAAAAGAAAGTTGGGAAGATGCTACAAGAAGCGCAGTTAAAGAAGCTTCAAAAACAGTGAAAAACATTAAATCTGTTTATGTTCAAGAACAAAGTGCTGTAGTAAACGGCGATAATGTAACAGAATTTAGAGTGAATCTAAAACTAACTTTCGAGGTAAAATAAACATACTTCATATATTTTAAACAAAAGCGTTCCTTAGTGAACGCTTTTTTTATGCCTTTATCCTTAACTTTGATAGATGAAGCATATTTACTTGTTAATATTCAGCATTTTAATAAGTTGTCAAGGACAAAATAAAAATTCCATGAACCAACCATATACAAACAACCTAATTAATGAAACTAGTCCGTATTTGTTACAACATGCCCATAATCCTGTAGATTGGAATCCATGGAATGAAGCTATTCTTGAACAAGCTAAAAAAGAGAACAAATTAATTTTGATAAGTGTGGGCTATGCCGCTTGCCATTGGTGTCACGTTATGGAACACGAAAGTTTTGAAGATACTATTGTGGCGCAATTAATGAATTCGAAATTTATAAATATAAAAGTAGATAGAGAAGAACGTCCAGACATTGACCAAGTGTACATGAACGCGGTACAACTTATGACCGGAAGTGGGGGTTGGCCAATGAATGTGGTAGCACTACCAGATGGCAGACCAGTTTGGGGAGGAACTTATTTTAAAAAAGAACAATGGATGAGTGCCTTGGAGCAAATTTCAGATTTATTCCAAAAAAGCCCTGAAAAATTATATGAATATGCTGACAAATTAGAACAAGGCATACAAGCCATGGATGTAGTTGCTTTAAATAAAGAAGAAGCTCAATTCAACACAAAATTTATAGATGATACTGTAAAAAATTGGGAGGTGTATTTCGATCATCGGTTTGGTGGTTTAAAACGTGCACCAAAATTTATGATGCCTAACAACTATCATTTTTTATTAAGATATGCCTATCAAAACAACCATAAAGAACTACAAAGCTATGTTAATCTCACCTTAACACAAATGGCTTATGGAGGGCTTTACGACCAGGTTGGAGGAGGTTTTTCTAGATACTCTACAGATATAAATTGGCACATCCCACATTTCGAAAAAATGCTTTATGATAATGCGCTACTAGTAAGTCTTTATTCGGATGCATATTTAATTACAAAAAATCCGTTATATAAAGATGTGGTTTACGAAACCTTGAAATTTGTAGAAAGAGAATTAACTGATGATAATGGAGCATTCTACTCATCATTAGATGCAGACAGTACAACTCCAGAAGGTCATTTAGAGGAAGGCGCCTTTTATGTATGGACGAAAGAAGAGCTGCAAAGCCTATTGGGAGCAGATTTTGAATTGTTCTCAGAGTATTTCAACATCAAAGACTATGGTTTATGGGAAAACAAACAATATGTTTTAATTAGAAAAGACACTGATGAGCATATTATAAAAACACATGAAATATCACTGGAAGTTTTAAACGAAAAGAAAATTAAATGGAAAAATCTCCTTTTAACAACCCGAGAAAAAAGAACTAAGCCAAGATTGGACGACAAAACATTAACATCTTGGAATGCTTTAATGATAAAGGGTTATGTAGACGCCTATCGTGTATTTGGTGAAGAAAGCTTTTTGAAAATAGCCAATAAAAACGCCAACTTCATATTAAACAACCAATTACGTGAGGATGGCGGTTTAAACCATAATTACAAAAACAATACAAGCACCATTAATGGTTACCTTGAAGATTATGGAGCAACTATTGATGCCTACTTAGCTCTTTACGAAATAACTTTAAACGATAAATGGTTACTTACCGCTAGAGATTTAACTAACTATGTGTTCGATCATTTTTATGACAAAACGAACAGCATGTTCTATTTTACTTCCAACAAAGATCCTTTATTAGTATCAAGAACTGTAGAATATAGAGACAATGTTATTCCTGCAAGTAACTCTATCATGGCAAAAAATTTATTTAAGCTTGCTCGTTATTTCGACAATAAACATTATTCGAAAACAGCTACAAACATGCTAAATAACGTTAAGCCAGAAATACAGGATTATGGCTCTAATTATTCCAATTGGTTAGATTTAATGCTGAATTACACCCAACCATTTTACGAAGTTGTAGTTGCAGGTCCTAATGCTCACGAAAAAATTAATGAGTTCAATTTAGAATATATACCTAATAAAATACTTGCAGGTACAACTAAAACTAGTTCTCTACCATTACTGGAAAGTAGGTTTTTAGAAAACGAAACCTTAATATATATTTGTGTAAATCAAACATGTAAACTGCCAGTTAAAGAAGTTTCGGAAGCCATGAAACAATTAAAAAAACAATAAATGACGCTTATTTCTATACTTTTAATCTGTTTTGTTGCCTTAGAGCATTTTTATTTTATGATTTTAGAAATGTTTTTATGGACCACCCCAAAAGTAATAAGGATTTTTGGCTTTAAATCTAAAGCTCTTGCTGAGGATACAAAAGTATTAGCAGCCAATCAAGGGTTGTATAATGGATTCATGTCGGCTGGATTAATTTTAGCATTAGTCAACAATGATGTAAAAACACTAATCTTTTTTTTGATTTGCATTACAATTGCAGGAGTATTTGGTGCTATTTCAACTAAAAAAATAAAGTTGTTTTATATTCAGTCCATTCCTGCTGTTTTAGCTCTCTTTTCTATTCTTCTCTAAAAAGACATGCTTCGGTATGAAGCCCCCAATTCAAAGTATTTTTTTTAACTTTGCTAACTAACTTAAAACATAGATATGGACATTGAAAATTGGACAGAAAAAGGCTTTGAATTTATAACGGTATATGGTTTAAAACTTATTGGAGCCATTCTTATATGGGTGATAGGTTCCTGGATTGTAAGGAAGTTAATTAAAGCCGCAAAAAAGGTTATGATAAAAAGGGAGCTGGAAGAAAGTCTTCAAAAATTCCTATTAAATCTTCTTGGTTGGATTTTAAAAATACTTTTAGTTCTAACCATATTATCTCAAATTGGTATTGAAACAACATCTTTTGCTGCTATTTTAGCTGCTGCTGGTTTAGCTATAGGTATGGCGATGCAAGGATCTTTAGCAAATTTTGCAGGAGGAGTTTTAATCATGATTTTTAAACCTTTTAAAATTGGCGACTATATTAACGCACAAGGAGAATCTGGAACTGTAAAAGAAATTGAGATATTTACAACTAAACTAACAACACCAGATAATAAGGAAGTTATTATTCCTAACGGAAGTTTATCTAATGGAAACATTACAAACTTCAGTACGGAAGACACAAGGCGTGTTGATTTTACCTTTGGAGTGGGATACGACTCAGATATCAAGAAGACAAAGGAGGTTATTATGAGTGTTATTCAATCTAATCCTTCTATATTAAAAGAGCCAGCTCCTTCAGTAAATGTTTCGGAATTAGCAGATAGCTCTATAAATTTCCTTACTAGGGTTTGGGTGAAAAAAGAAGATTATTGGGCTGTAAATTTTGATACTATTGAACGTGTCAAAGAAGCTTTTGATGCAGCTGGAATAGATATTCCTTACCCACATCAAGTTGAGATACAAAAGCAAGGCTAATTATTTAGCTTTTGGTTTTAAAGCAATAAAATCTTTTAAATAATAAGGTTCAAAATAGGCGACATCTTCGATGTCGCTTTTTTGGTATTTAGAATAAGCTATTTGACTCATTTCATAAGCAGAAGGCAACTTGTCTTCAATAAAATGAGCATTTTCATGTTGGATAAGAGTTTTAGTTTTTTCAACGCCATTGCCAATAAAGTACACCGGCCCTTTTTCTAAGTAATCAGCATAAGAATCTGTTTCCAAAATCTCTGCCTCTACCTGTCTAATAAGACTATATGACTTATCAAAAACTGCCGAATAAACTTCCATACGTCTAGCGTCTAATGTGGAAATTATCAAACCTTTTTCAATAACAACTTGATGAGCCAAAGCTTCTAAAGTAGAAACTGCTATCAAAGGTAGGTTTAATGCAAAACAAAGCCCTTTTGCGGCCGAAACTCCTATTCTTAACCCTGTATAAGACCCTGGGCCTTTACTCACCGAAATAGCGTCTAATTCGTTTGAGGTTAAATTATTTTCTGCTAAAAGTTTTTCTATATAAACATGCAAACGCTCGGCATGAGAAAATTCTTTACTATTGTCTTCTAAAAGCGCGAAAGTCTCCCCTTGTTTAGAAAGGGAGACAGAGCAATTAGTTGTAGATGTTTCTATGTTTAAAATTATTGCCACAATAATTAATCTATTAAAGATTTACCTAAGTAAAAGTCTAGGACTTTAGTTTTAAAAACAAAATCGTATTTGGAATTAGTAAGATCTGATTTTGCATTTAATAATTGAATTCTTGTTTGTTCTAAATCAAAGGCATTTAAAGCTCCCATATTATATCGTTCTTGTGCATTTTGAAAAGCTAATTCCTGTGCTTCCATTGATTTTTTTGAAGCTTCAAAAGTTTTATAGGCAGCTTTTGCATCTGTAAATGCACGTTGAATGTTGCTTTCTAAATTTAATTTAGTTTGCTCAAGGTCTAGTAAACTATTTTCTTGTTGAATTTTAGATTTAGCAACATTGGTTTTATTCGTGTAACCTGAAAAAATTGGAACAGCAATATTTAAATTGAAGTTATGTGCTTTCTGATCGTTTAATTGATTAAAAAAAGATTCTTCATCCTTAACAATATTCGAGTAGAAAACATTAGACCCAAAATTATACCCAAGTGAAACTTCTGGTAAAAACCCACTTTTCGCTAACTCAGTTGTTACTATAGAGTTTTCTATATTCTTTTCGGCTACTTTAATTTCAGGTCTATTTTCGATGGCATATTCTAAAATAGGTGTAACATCTTTATATAACAAAGCTGAAGAAGGATCATCTATTTGTTCGAAGTCTATTTCAAATCCTTCAAACGGAAGTTGTAATAATTGTGATAAAGACAAAAGTGCCAAATCGTAATTATTTTCAGCAATAGTTAAGTTTTGTTCATCTCTACTTTGAGTTGCAATTGCATCGTATGTATTGGCTCTAGGCTGAACTCCTGCATCTACCAATTTATTAACACGTTTTAGTTGTTCTTGAGAAAAGTCTAACTGCAATTGAGCCGTTTCAAGATTTTCCTTATTAAACATAACATTTAAATATGCGTTAACCACATTTAATGCAATATCGTCCTTAATACGCTCTAACTCCATTTGACTTAACTCGTTATTAAGTTGAGCTTGTTTATGTAAATTAGAATTTCTAAACCCATTAAAAACTGTTTGTCTGGCACTAATACTCATATTTGTGCTATGACTGGTTCTATCTGTAAACTGACCATCGAAAAGCTCTTGGTTTCCTAAGCCTAAATTCTGACTTGCATTTCCAGATACAGTTGGTAAAAAATTTCCTTTAGTGTCCTTTATCTCATATTCACTAGAACGAATAGCATTCGCTCCTTTTCTAACAGTTATATTATTCTCCAAAGCGTAATTCACACATTCTTTAAGAGACCACTTTTTTTCTTGAGCATAGGAAGCTACTCCAATAAAAATGGTTAGTAAAACAGTTGTAATTATATATTTATTCTTCATCATTATTATCTTTTGACGCTTTGTTCCACACTTTTATTTTGTCTCCTTCTTTAACACCTTCAAGTATTTCTACATTAATACCATCTGAGATTCCTAATTCAACATACACATCTTCATAAGTATTTGCTTCTTTCAAAATTTGAACAAAAGGTTTTTCGGTTATTCTATTAAATTGAAGTAATGCTTCTTTAATAACTAAAACACTGTCTTTGCTTTCCATGTCAATTTCAGCATTAGCACTGTAACCAGCTCTAATTTTTGTGGAAGGTGTAACTTCAACGTCTGCTTTAATTGTAAACTGAACAGCACCATTTTCTTCTTTTCCTTTTGGAGCAACAAAGGTTAATTTTGCTGGAAACTCTTGCTCGTTTAATGCGCCAAGAATAACCTTAATTTGTCTGCCTTCTTCTATTTTGCCTACTTCGGCTTCATCTACTTTTCCTTCAAAAATCATTTTGCTCATATCGGCAATTGTAGCAACGGTTGTTCCTGCATTAAAACTATTCGATTCAATTACCTGATCTCCTTCTCGAACAGGAATTTCTAGAACTGTTCCAGAAATTTGAGCTACAATATTTGTGTTGGCAGAACCTCCACCTGAAAGCGATCCTTGTCTGATAATTTGATAATCATTTTGAGCTTGGTTTAACGATTCTCTTGCTTGATTGTACGATAACTCACTGTTTTCAAAATCTTGTTTAGAAATAACTCCCTTTTCAAAAAGACCTTTATTTCTATTGTATAAAATTTGAGCATTGTCTAAAGCCAATCTAGCTGTACGTGTTCTACTATTAGCGCTTGCTAGGTTTTGCTCGTTTGGTACTACGCGGATTTTAGCTATCAAATCGCCTTTTTTCACAACATCTCCTTCTTCAACAAAAATTTTATCTATAATTCCAGCAATTTGAGGTTTTAACTCAATTTCCTCCTCTGGATTAAGTTTTCCAGTTGCAACAACTTTTGTACGGATAGAAGAGAAAAACGGCTCTTCAACTTTAAAATCTTCTATGCCTTTTGAATTTGAATCTTTGAAGTATTTTATTACCCATACAAACAATATAAGTACGACAATTCCAATTATGATTTTTAGCGTTTTATTCATTTTTAAATCTTTTTATAATTCTTGCTTGGTTTTACACTCATCTTAAAATAAAGTTTTAAAGATGATATATGATTGATTTTTAAATTGATTATTCTTCTCTTAACGCATCTATTGGCTTAATACTCGTGGCTTTAAATGCTGGAATTAGCCCGATTAACGTGCCTAAAACCACTAATATTATTAATGATACAAAAACAACACCTATAGATACTGAAGCATTTACAATAACTGCTTCGTCGCCTTGTCCAAAGGCACTATCCAAAGCAATTAGGATCCAACCGCCTGAAATAATTCCAAAAAACCCAGCTAAAAGTGTAATAAATACAGCTTCTACAACTATTTGTCTTTTAATTTCGAAAGGCGTAGCACCAAGAGCACGACGTACTCCAATTTCTTTGGTTCGTTCTTTTACGGTTATCAATAAAATATTTCCAATAGCAAATACGCCTGCAATTAGAGTAGCTATTCCAACAAACCAAGTTAAAAACTGCATTCCAATAAGAAATCCAGTAATTTTTTTAAATTCTTTCCCTAAGTTAAAGCTTCCAAAAGCACGGTTATCTTTAGGGTGTACATTATTTAGGTTTTTGAGAATAAGTTTAGCATCGGCTTCAATTTGAGAAATATCAAATTCAGGCTTCCCAGTAATCATCATAAAACCAATATCGTCACCTTGATTGAATATTTGTTGAAAGGTTGTGAATGGAATATGGATATCGCTAGTTGGCCCCATGTTTACATTACCATTTTCAAACATTCCAACAACCGTAAAGTTCATACCATTTAATTGAATTAACTGGCCAATCATTTCTTCGTCTTTTTCAAACAACTGTTTGTATATATCTTCTGAAATAACTGCTACTTTCCTATTATCGTTGATATCACTTTGGTTGATAAAACGCCCATGAATCATTTTCTTTTTTTGAACTTTATCTAGTAACGGAAAGTCTCCATTGATTAAGAAATTCCCCGAAAGGAAATTCCTTACTACTTGACTTTGATTTTGATTTCTTGGTACTACGAACTCGATCCCCTCAACGTTTTCTTCAACAATTTTAGCATCTGTAAGAGTTAATCTAACCCGTTTCCCTTCTTGAAATCCTTTAAATGGTTTGCTTGTGTTTTGCCCCCATACAAAAACACTATTTGTTGCAAAGCTTCCAAAAAGTCTATTAAATGAATTTTCTAAACCTTTAGCTGATCCTAATAATCCTATTAGCAGCAATATTCCCCACCAAACACCTACCATAGTAAGCATGGATCTTAGTTTGTTTTTACTAAGACTATCCCATACTTCTTGCCATGTATCTCTTTCTAATAAAAACTTTATCATACTAATCATCTCTTAAGGCAACAATTGGTTTAATCTGCGATGCTTTTTTAGCGGGTAAATACCCTGCAATTCCACCGGCAACAATTAGAGTTATGGTTGCTCCAATAACTAAGGAAGTGCTTACGCTAGGATCTTTTATGAAGTAAGTTTCTAAGCTTGGACCAATAAATGCTAGTACACCCATTCCAATTAATAATCCAACATAACCTGCAATAGCAGTAATTAAGATAGACTCCATTAAAATGATGGAAATAATAGAATTTGGCGAAGCTCCTAAAGCTTTTCTAATTCCAATTTCTTTGGTACGTTCTTTTACTATAAAAATCATGATGTTACTAACGCCCACAATCCCTGCTATGAGGGTTCCAAAACCAATTACAATTATAATAACACCTAGTCCAAACGTCATTTGGTTAACTGTTTTCGATTCGTTTGCTAGATTTCTAACACGAATAGCTCTTTGGTCGCTGCTTGCAACATCAAATCTATCTTTTAAATCCTTAGTTAAATCGGTACTAAAAGCAATAGCTTTGTTATAATTCATCTTAGGATTGTAAGTCAGGTTTATCTGATCTATATAATCGTTATTTCCATATAAACGTTGTGCGGTACTAATTGGCATATAAATGATACGCTCTTCATTGTCTCCACCATCATCTTCAAAAACACCTACTATTTTATATTGTAATCCGTTTAAATTGATATGCTTTCCTAGGGCTGTAGTTTTCAAAAACAAGTCTTGCTCCACCAATCTACCAATAACAACTACTTTGGTTTTGTTATCGATATCTAATTGATTGATATAGCGTCCTTCTTTAATTTTGGTGTTTTCTAGAAATTGATGATCCGGATGAACAGCCCTAAGAGGATAGGTACTTTTTTCGTTTCTGAAAGTAGCATTAACATTTAAATACAATCTAGATGTTATGTATTGCACTTTTTCTCCGTATTCTTCTTTAATATAATCGAAGTCCTTATTCTTGAATTGAATTTGTCTTCCAGCCTGAAACCCTTTATGAGCTTTAGTTGTAGTACCAGATTGTATAAAAATAGAATTATTTGCATCGTCAGAAAATGCTTCAGCAAAGGTGTTATTTAAACCATTAGCAATACCAAAAAGTATGGTGAAAAGTAAAATTGCAAAAGCCACAGTAAAACCAGAAAGTACACTTCTGGTTCTATTCATATTAATACTTTGAAATATTTCTCTCCACAGGTCTCTATCAAACATACTGAGAGGCTCTAACTTGTTCAACTTTTACATCTTCCATAATAAGTCCATCTCTCAAACGTACAATACGTTTACACATTTGTGCTATGTCTTCTTCGTGAGTTACAATAAGAATAGTTTTTCCCTCATCGTTCAATTGCTGGATAAACTCCATAATTTCGTACGATGTTTTTGTATCTAATGCTCCAGTAGGCTCATCAGCCAATAGTAGTTTTGGGTTTGCAGCTAAAGCCCTAGCTATAGCAACACGTTGTTTTTGTCCACCTGACAACTCATTAGGCAAATGATTAGCCCATGGCTCTAGCCCCACTTTGCCCAAATGAAACAAAGCCAATTCTTGCCTTTCCTGACGTTTCATTCCTTGGTAGTACAAAGGCAAGGCAACGTTATCTAATGCGTTTTTATAGTTTATTAAGTTAAAGGATTGGAAGATAAATCCGAGAAATTTATTCCTATAAATAGCGGCTTTTTTCTCTGTTAAGTTTTTAATAGGAACGCCATCTAGAATGTACTCGCCTTCATCTGCTTCGTCTAACATGCCTATAATATTAAGTAAGGTAGACTTTCCAGAACCCGAAGACCCCATTATTGCAACCATCTCGCCATCTTCTACAGAAAGATCGATACCTTTTAATACATGTAAACTTGAATCTCCTATGGGATAGGATTTATGAAGTTTTTTAATGTTTAACATATTTATTAGTTGTTGGTTAAAGTAGCATTCTATTAGTAAGACTATATATCAGCTTATTTGTTACAACAAAACTAATTATATTTTAAAGCTAGTTTTTTTTTGAGTTGTTAAACTTTCTGTAAATAAAAAAACCGATTCCAGCTATAAGAATATATGGTACAGCCATTAAATAAACAATTCCATCGTTAATGCCTTTAGCTATGTCTTGACTTTCTCCGGTTTCTAATACTGCACGACACATAGCACATTGGGCATTTGCATCAATAAGAAATATAAAGGAAAAGAAAAGAAAGAGAATAATGCGTTTCATTTGGTTTTATTTATTTGTAATGTGTAAAATGCTATAATAATTCCTTTTTAAGGATTAACGAATCGTTGTAATTTAAAAATTAAACGTAATAAGGTGAAATCATAAGATAAACAATTACTCCCGAAACAGCAACATATAGCCATAAAGGAAATGTGATTCGGGCAATTTTCTTATGTCTTTCAAAACTTCCAGCCAACCCTCTAACAAAAGTTATTAAAACAAAAGGAATGATAACAATTGATAACAAGATGTGCGTTATTAAAATAAAATAATATACATATTTAATAGTTCCTTCTCCCCCAAATTTAGTGGAGTCGCTAGTCATATGATAAGCCACATATAATACCAAAAATATAACTGAACAACCAACGGCTGTTTTCATTAAGTTTTCATGAAGCACTACCTTCTTGTTTTTAATAGCAATAAATGCAACAATTAAGAATACAGCAGTTAAACCGTTAATAGTTGCATAAATTGGCGGTAAAAAGGTTAATGGCTCTACGTCGAAGCCCATATCTCTTAAATTAACACCAAACAAAACAGCTACAACCAAAGGAATAGTAATGGATAAAACAAGAATCCATTTGTTGTATTTCTTTTCTTTTTCTAAAGCGTCGTTATTCATTTAATAATTTTTTAATATCTTCCTTAAGCATGGATATTTGTTCTTCTTGACCATATTCATCAGTTTTTTCTGCCTCAGAAACAATCCCATTATAATAAATTATAGGGTTCCCATTTAATACTCTGGATCTAATAAAACCATTTCTATCGATTAGAGCAAAGTTACCAGAATGCTCAAAACCTCCTTCGGCTTCCTCGTCTTGTGCTGTATAAAGATTAAAGCCTTCATTGGACAACTTATAAATATCTTCTTTTTTACCTGTTAGCAAATGCCAATTAGGGTTTGTAATTCCGTATTGACTAGCATAATCTTTTAACACCTCTATAGTGTCGAATTCTGGATTTATAGAAAAGGATGCTACTCCAAAATCAGGATTACCTTTAAAGGCTTCTTGGATTTCAACTAAGTTCCTATTCATTTTTGGACATATGGAAGGGCAAGTTGTAAAGAAAAATTCCACAACATACACTTTTCCTAAATAGTCTTTATTCGTGATAGTTTCACCATTTTGGTTTGTAAATGAAAAATCTGGAACTTTTCTAGCTTCACCATTAATTTCTAGAAAAACCAATTCACTATTATCTTTAAAGTTATTGTCTTGACCTTGACTCATTCTATCAATCCTAGTAATATCTTTGTTTTTTATTCTGTCGACAATTCTTGGAACAAAAATAATTCCAAACACCAAGATAATAAAGGCCATACCTATGTATGAATAATTTGTTTTATTGCTCATGATTATTTAATTAAATCGTTAGCTCGTCTTGTGGACGAGTTGAAATTTCCTTTTCTTCTTTCTCTATATTCTTGAAATAGCACACGTAAATCGTCTGCACTCATTTTGTTTTTTATTTCTGATACCTCTATGCTATTATAAGAGTATAAAGGGTAAACAGCATTGTTTTTTTCTATTTCTTTATCAGTCCTATCATCAAGTCTACCTCGTTGATTCAAATCCTTATCAACAATAAAAACCTGATGAGTAGCTAGGTCCTTATCTAAAGCTTCTTTAGATTTTAAACTATTAAAAAGATGTTTAATATCTGCTTCTTCGCCGTAAACAAAATGCCAAAACTTTAGATCTTCATGAGATTTAATTTCCTTTTTAAGTAAATCGATATGAGTTTCAGCACCATGAGGTAGGATAATAATTACTTGAAAATTCTTAAATCCTTTAAACTTATTATAGACCAACTCTTTTAAGTTTGAAGCAGATATAACGTTATCCATTGGATTCTTTCCTAAAAAACCTAAAACAGAAATATGATCAATTAACACAACCTCCTTTCCTTCTTCTGCAGTAAAATTATTTAATTCTGCAACACCTTCATGAACCACGTTCAATGGGCTGTAATTGTGTTTAGCTGGGAACAACATCAATAAAAATATCACCGGAAGGAAGAATAATATTCCAAGTGTAGTATAACGTATTATTAATTTTTTCTTCATTTAAATAAGGCTTGAAAATGTTTTAAAACAATTAAAAATCATTTTCA
Source organism: Xanthomarina sp. (assembly GCF_035306605.1). NCBI lineage: Bacteria > Pseudomonadati > Bacteroidota > Flavobacteriia > Flavobacteriales > Flavobacteriaceae > Xanthomarina > Xanthomarina sp. Next base: position 20,883 of record NZ_DATGNR010000029.1, read on the forward strand.
ATTTTAGTATTACAAAAATAAAAAAAGACGGTCTAATAACCGTCTTTTTATATCTATTTAACTATTATAAGTTATTTTAAAAATCGTGCTTAACGAAACCGTTTGAGAAAACTTCTCCAACGTAATCTCCTTCTTGAAGGATTATAAAAATGATATAACAAATCAAGAATACTCCAGTCCAAACCACCATACGTCTTAAGCTTGCAACTTCATCTCTCATGTGCATAAAATCCCAAGTAATATAATAAGCTTTTACTATGGTTAGGATAATGAAAATCCAATTTAAGAGTTTCATTCCTATAAAATGACTGTTAAGAACTTCAGGTTTATAGATACCTAAAATAACTTCAATTGCTGTTACTACTGATAATAGGATTAATACCCCCCAAATTTTTTGAGTGTTGGATTTGAATTTAACTAATCCTCTAAATATTTCTAATTTATGTGCGTCTCCTGCCATGTCTTTAATATATTATCTAAAAATTATACTAAATAGAAGAATGTAAATACAAACACCCATACTAAATCTACAAAGTGCCAATACAATCCTACTTTTTCAACCATTTCATAACTTCTTCTACGCTCGTAAGTTCCTAGAATCACGTTAAAGAATACAATAATATTCAACATAACTCCAATCGATACGTGAAATCCGTGGAATCCAGTAATAAAGAAGAAATAGTTTGCAAATAATGGTGGTCCGTATTCGTTATGAACAAGGTTTGCACCTTCCACAACATCCTTACCTTTTGTTTTTAATTCTTTTAACGACTCGTTTCTAGACAATATAGTTTTATGTCCAGTAGCTGGGTCTGTGTATGTTGTTTTTACCAATAAATTTGGATTCGCCTCAAAACCAGCTACCACCTCTTCAAAAGTGTAGCTAGGAAGGTTACTTTCGCTAGTAAACCAAAGACCATTTTTATTTAAATGTTGCTCACGCTCTTTTGGCTGTCCTATAGCAAAATCCTTTAATGCTACTCTATTTCCATCGTTATCCACAAAGTGAATAACATTACCTCCATGAGTTGTTACAGCACCATAATCTCCTTTAATGAAAGTTGACCACTCCCAAGCTTGAGAACTTAAGAATATAAATCCACCCAGAACGGTTAAGAACATATATATTGTTGTTCTTTTCTTGTCTAACTTATGTCCAGAATCTACAGCTAATACCATAGTTACTGATGACATAATTAAAATAAAGGTCATGAATGCCACGAAAATCATTGGATAATTTCCATGAATAAAAGGAACGTGTGTAAACACATCGTCTGCAATTGGCCAGATTTCTGAAAATTTAAATCTTGAAAATCCGTATGCTGCTAAAAATCCGGAGAAGGTCAAGGAGTCAGAAGTAATGAAAAACCACATCATCATTTTTCCATAACTTGCTTTTAAAGGATTATTTCCCCCTCCCCAAGTTTTTTCGTCTGTACCAGTATCTACAACTGTCGTGTTCATATTTTCGGTTTAGTATTTATTTAAAAGTTGAACAAAAATAATCAATTTATCTTTCTAACGAAATTTACACCTCTAAAATTTACGGACTCTAAATAAGCTTCCCTATAGATGTGACGCCATATTGCTAGAAATCAATAGAATTTATCCTATATAATAGAAAAACAAAAACAGATATATCCATAGTATATCTATAAAGTGCCAAAACGTTGCAGCCAACTCTAGGCCCAACATTTTAGTTGGCTCATATTTTTGTTTAAAATGATTATAAATTACTACTAACAAACAAATTATGCCTACTACCACGTGCAAAATATGCACAATAGCAATTAAATAAATATAAGACATAGTAATATTGCTTGTAGGTCCTGTGAAATTATAACCTAAATCTATAATTTGCTGAAAGCCTAAAAACTGACTTGTTATAAAACCAATTCCAAGAATTAATGTTGTAAACAACCAAACCGTAGTAAGCTGTCTATTATTAGCTTTTAATGATCTTTTTGCAAGTATAAAAGTTAAACTACTAATAAGAATAAGTACTGTACTAACAATAAATGCGTTTGGCAATTTAAAATCGTGAAGCCAATCTGGTCTGCTGCTGCTAACAACAAAAGCACTTGTCCATCCTGCAAAGGACATAACTAGTGAAATAATTCCAAACCAAAGCATCATTTTCTTTGCTCTGCCGTGTTTCTCTTCTAAAGTACCTTGAGTTAAATCCATGATTTATCTAATAAACTTATCTATTACGTAAACTATTTGCAACAATGTTATGTATATAACACTCGCCATCATAAGATGTCGTGCTGCTAAAACAGTCATCTTTTTATATAATTGAACTGCATAATGCAGCATACCTAATCCTAATAAAAACACTATAATTGCTGAAATTGGAGTTAAATACAATCTTCCTGTAAATCCAAATGCTGGAACTATTGAAACTAAAATAGTCCAAATAGTATACATTATAGTTTGCACTGCCGTTCCCTTATCTTGTTTTCCGGTAGGCAACATAAAGAAGCCTCCCTTTTTATAATCATCATACAAGAACCATCCTATAGCCCAAAAGTGTGGGAATTGCCAAAAAAACTGAACAGCAAATAAGGTTCCCGGTTCAATTCCAAATTCGTTTGTAGCTGCTACCCAACCTAACATAAAAGGAATAGCTCCTGGAATGGCACCAACAAAAACAGAAAGTGGCGTTTTGGTTTTTAATGGTGTGTAAGCGCAGGTATAAAGAAATATTGAAATAGCTCCAAACATTGCTGTTTTTGGATTGATGCTATACAAAATTGAAAGACCCAAAATTGTAAACAAAGTAGCTATTACAAAAGCAGAAGTTACAGACATACGTCCTCCAGGAATCGGTCTATTTTTAGTCCGATCCATTAAGGCATCTAAATCCTTTTCTATAATTTGATTGAATGCATTTGAAGCACCAACCATAAAGTATCCGCCAAATGCCAAAAGAAGTAAGGTGGTGTAATCTACGATTTCAACACCTAAAAGATAACCGGCCAAAGAAGAAAAGACCACACTAACCGACAACCGGATTTTAGTGATTTCCTTAAAATCTGAAACCAAAGAATATTTAACTGATGAAGTGACTGTTTGTCCCAATGTAATTAATGCTTTGCCTGAGGCTTTATATTGCATTTGCAAAGATACTTTGAAAAGTTAATTCTACAAATCAAAATACCAATTAAATAGGTCTGTTCTAATTCCTACATTAAACCAAAGCGTGTTACTACTAAATGTATTGAGAGTTTGAGCTTCAGGATTAAAATCTCTAAAGGTTACATCAGTAAAAATCTTTAAATTGGTAGCTGGATTAATTACATAACCAACTTGCAGGTTAGCAAAAAAGGTTGAGGTTTTATTTCCTTGCCCCACTACTATTCCCGAGTCATAAGGTCTTTCGTTATAATTTCGGTATATATCTGCTCCATAAGTATAGTTATCTGTACCATCATTAAAATCAAACCCTCTCGTTCCAAGAACCATTTGAGCGTTTCCAAACCAACGGTTATAATGATAGCGCCCAATTAGCACAAATTCGCTAAAATTAGCTCCCCAAAGATGCGCCATAGATTGGTTACTGTGGCCATAGTTCAACACTACGGTATTATGAGAGTAGGTATATGGCCGCACCCTATTATATTCCGTTTGAAGCATGAGGTTTTTTACTTTGAAAGCATTGTAATACTTAAAGCCCAATTGGTATCCGTATTTGTTTTTCCAACTTTTTTCTCCGCCGGTCATATGGCTTAATGAAAACTCGTCTAAGATAAACTGTCCATAAATGTTCATGTTATCGTTTAGCTTATATTTCCCAGACATACCAAGAAGCGCATTACCTGCCCCTTGACCAGTTTCAAACTCAATAGCTCTAAAAAATACAATTGGATTTAAATAATTTATATCAAATCCTCTGTTATTAGCATTGTTCCAAATAACTGATTCGAAAAGTCCAACATTCAATCTTTTTGAAACATTCCAACTTAAAAAATGAGTTGCCATATATTTCGTAAAATAGGCACCATCTTCTTTAACTTCAGGTCTTACATCTCTAAGCCAAGTCCAAGTACTTGTATATTTTATTTTCCAAAATGTAGTGTTTAGCTTTAAAAATGGATGAGGAGTAGCTACATCACTAATAAATAAGGAACGGTATCCATCACCAATAAAGTTTTTACCATGACCAAACTGCACATTCAAAAACTTATATGGTGTATATGACAAGTAAGCTTCTGCTACAGGATAATCATATCCTCCTTCTTTAAATGCTTTAGCAATTCCTCGTCCAGGAATTATAGCTGCTTCGTCTGCTCCTTTAATCGATACCGCATATTGATTAAAATACTGTGCAAAGCGACCTTGACTTTCAAAAACTGAAGTATAAAAACTGAATTTCTTTCCAAATCCTCCTTGTATATTGATTCCTCTTGTATTATTATAGGTGCTTGAAAAATCAGCATCGGTATCCTTACCTACCTGAAAATCAAAAATAGGATCGATTGTAAACCAATAATCTTGACCTTCTACTCTTACTAACCTTTCGTTCCAAAGCTTTCTTCCCGAAAAGCTACGTGTATCTTTTGCTAGCGTATCAATTGCTTCTTGAAAATCGTAGTAAGGCGCAACATCTTCATATAAATAAGGCTTAGAAGCTGTGTGACTATTCGTACCAACTAGATTTACACTTCTATCAAATTTGGAATAAGCGCTATGAGTAAACGGAATATTTAATTGACTTGTGTATTCTTTGTTTGAAAATGGAACCAGCTTAGCATTCACACTATCATATTCTTTTTTAGCCGCATTTTCTAATTCAGTTAATTCGGAATCAAAATCAGGGTCCTTATCCTTGGACAAATCTTCTGTAGCCACAGCTTGATTAACCAATGGAATTTTAATGGCTATAGAATATTGTTTATAGGTTGGTTTCCCATTATAAGTCCCTGGCTGAATTTTAGGAAGCTCTTTAAAAACACGTTTAGCCTCATCCTTTAATCCTTGGTAGGTTGCATCTACATAAATAACTCGAAACTCACCTTCTTTATCAACCTCAAAAAGCACCACTACATTGCCAGTATACTTTTCATCACTCACCTCCTGAGGTACTTGGAAATTTTCAAAAACATGAGTAAAGACTTGGTTGTCAAAACATTTTTGTAGAAGCTCAACATCTATATTTTCGCATTCCGAAAACACAGGGGGTTTCTCGTATAAAAACTTATTTTGTGCGTAACTATATATTTGAAAAAACAGAAAAACAATTACGAAGAACTTCTTCATATTCATAGATGGAATTATTTGCGTTGAAAGATACTATTTTTTTAATAATCTAGGGTTCCAAAAATAGTCGTTAACGAAAGTGCCATTGACTATAATTTGCGAAATATATTAAAATTCTAATTTATTATTAAAAACTTATATAGAATCTAAATCGGAAGGTTTTTTTATCATTTTTTAATGTGAAGGATGAAATTATAGAAATTTCAATCTAGCTAGATGGGACTTCAAAAAGAAATTAGAGTACAAAGCTTACTGAAACATTTATCTAGGAAACCTTCGTAATTAGGAAAGATCCGTTTATATTAAAATTAAAATCCCGTCACAACCGATAAACGGAATGATGACGGGATTTTTATATTAATTATAAACTAACTTTCTTAGTCTTGTACTTGGAATTTTATAGGTAAGAAGTATGGTACTCTTACTGCTTTTCCACGTTGTTTTCCTGGTTGCATTTTAGGTAATAAACCTACCACACGAATAGCTTCTTGTTCTAATCTTGGGTGTGGAGCTCTTGCTTTTACATCTACAATTTCTCCTGTTTTATCAATTTTAAAGAACACACTAATTCTTTGGATACCACTTAAACCTAAATCTCCAGCTAAATCAGTATTAAATTTATTTGCAATGAACTTACTTAACTTTTCGTTCATACATGCTTTTTTAGCTTCGTTATTTCCACTTTCACATCCAGGGAACACAGGAACATTTTCAATTACAGCAAAAGGCACCTCAACATCTTCTTCAACCTCTTCTACAAACACCTCTTCAACTTCAATAATTTCTTCTTCCTGATTTGTTTCTGTAGATTCAATAACTGTTTCTTCAACCTCTTCCTCATCTTCTACTACCTCAATAACCTCAGGTGCAGCTGGTGGTGGTGGCGGAGGTGGTGGAGTTTGTAATTGCTCAGTAATTGGAATTTCTTCCTCAAACTCGTCATCTAGATTTAACATCCCAATATCGATAGCTTCCTTATCATAAGTCTTATAGTTAATAGCTGTGTACGTTATAAATAACATTAACGCCATTCCAACTGCGAAGAACAGGGAGCTATTACGACCTACGTTTGATTTCGGATTTTTCTTTTGTTCCATGATTTTTAATTTTCCTGAGTGCTAAAATAACCAATTCTTTGGCAATAATGCAAACGATTAATATTTTTTAACGTCTAAGTTTTATTTTGCTATTTATTAAAATAGCTGCTAATAATACCCCTAAAGTATTTGCTAGAATATCTAACAAATCGAAACTTCTAGATGATGTTACCAGCCATTGCATTACTTCAATAATTATACCAAACGTAATTGAAATTACTATTGTTGTAAATATACCTTTTATTTTACCGAAATTAAATTTGAAATAAAAAGTATTAAACCAGAGCCAAGTAAATAGTGCATAAGCCAAAAAATGAAATATTTTATCGCTAAAAGATGGTACTACATCTTTAACCGAGCTTAAATCAAGTTTGACTAAACTTACTACTACAAGTGCAAGGGTGTAAGAAATAGCAATTAATAATGCTTGTTTTTTAAGCACCTATTAATTCTCTATAAGCGTCTGCAGACAGTAATCCTTCTACTTGAGATACGTCTGAACATTTAACTTTTATCATCCAACCATCGCCGTAAGGATCGCTATTTACTTTTTCTGGCTCGTCTTCAAGGGATTCGTTAAATTCAATAATTTCTCCCGAAACAGGTAGGATTAAATCTGAAACTGTTTTTACAGCTTCAACTGTGCCAAAAATTTCTTCGGCCTCTAGGGTTTCGTCTAAAGTTTCAACCTCTACGTATACGATGTCCCCTAATTCACTTTGAGCAAAATCTGTAATTCCAACGGTAGCTACATCGCCATCCATTTTTACCCATTCATGATCTTTAGTGTACTTTAAATTTGATGGAATATTCATTTCTAATTGTATTTATTTTCGCAAATGTATTTATTCAAACGGTAATATCAAATAGATTTCACTAATTACCGAAATTATATCTTAAAGTAATTCCAGAACGTATAGTTGTTTGTGGATATGCAGTTGAAATAGCGTATTCTGAAAACATATAATCAAAGTAGAAAATTCCAGTTAAGTTTTTACTAAATGAATAATCTGCTGTTAGTTTTCCTGACCAAACTGTTTGTCCTGAAGTTATTTGGTTGTTCATTACATCCAAATATCTAATTATGGTTTCGTTTCGTCTGTATGATAAATCCGCCTTAAAATTTAAATCGCTTACAATTCTCTTGGTTGGACCTGCTAATTTAGAATTTATCCTAACGTCCTTAATTCTGTAACCTAAACCAACAATATATTCGTTTCCTTGAATTTCTGTCATCAAGTTATTATCAAAACTTAAAGAAAGTAGCCTGTCTTTTTTGATTTCGGCCAAAATCTTTACCGAGTTTTTCATTTCCATATCAATTCGCACTAATGGACTAAACATTTCGGTTAAGTTAATGTTACTATATAAAATTTCGTTTTTAAAATTCCCTCCTTGGTCCAGTGCTTCTGGTTCTGACGGATCATAATCTAAATTAGATCTGAATTGATTAATAGTATATGATGCTCTATAACCATGGATTAATGAGAAACGTTTAAAGCGCTGTTTAAACCATTTCATATTCATTAAACCCGTATATTTTATATCCCAATTTGGAATTGGGAAATCTTTAATAGCTGAAAGCGAGACTCCACCAGCATCCTGTCCAGAATATGCTGCTAGGAATGATGGCAATAATACAGATTGGCTGTTTTTACCGAATCCAACTGGATAGCCTTCTGTGTCTACCGGATAACTTGTGGTCCCGTAATGAGACTCGGCTAGTCTATTTGCTACTTTTAATCTGTTTGCCCTAAAATCATCAAAAGATGCAGATTGGGTTTCATCACTTTTACTGAAAGCTGTTTTTATAAGAATAGTAGAAATACTAAAGTTTCCAAAACTATTAGGTGTTAATGATTCATATTCAAGACCATCTCCATAGTCGTTAATTCTATAGTTTTCCGTATAATTTTCTGCTAACAACCTATTTCCAACTAGATCAATTTTTAAGTCCTTTAACGGCTCTACATTAGCAGAGTAATCCAATTGTTTAGTTTTTACTGCTGTATATTGTTCGTTGAAATCTGGGTATAGCGTTAACCATCCGTTTTTAGCAGCAAGGTGTCTTACATCGCTTTGACTTCCAAAAGTAAACCCGATTGTTGGTTTTAAAGTTCCAATAAAACCAGGAGTTCTTAAATATCCTGGCAGATATGTTCCATTAGTTTCAGAGTAATTTAATTGAACTCTTTTTAAACTTGTTAAAATATCTATTCCCGCGTTAGCCAATTTCTGACTACCATTATTAGCTTTCGCTGGTTTTGAAGCTCTTCTTTCGGCATCACTATCCGTTCTGTTTGCTGTTATCGGTCTTGATGTTGGTGCTGGCGTTCTTCTTACCGTTTTCTTTTTAAGCCCTACATAATTATAGAACTTATTCATATTTAATGTACTGTTAATATTGTGTCTATTGGCATTAGAAACGGTATTCCCTAAGTCGTAAACTTGTCCATCTACCTCAAGGTTACCAAATAAATCTGATCCTTTTTGCCATTGAAAATCTCCACTATAAGAATAGGTTGCATCCACAAAACTTAATGCTGGAATTTTTTTCAGAGGAATATCATAATTAACCGTAAGTTGTTGGAACTGTCTGTTTGGATCTCCAAAATCGAAAAAGCCATCCCATACAGTCAAACTTGGATCCTGTTCGCCATTAATAATATTGTTTTGGAAATAATTTCTTACAATATTATTGTTTGAGGCTGTCAAGTTTACCTGAAGCGATTTTGTTAAGTTATAATTAATTGTGTATTGATAATCGAAGGTGTAGTTTCTTCTGTAAAATTCGTCAAGACCAATATTATTACCCGTTAAATCGATTTCTCTAAACTTTTGCTGATTAAACTGACGGTTAATATTTGTATTTACTGTGAAGTTTGATGGCAAGGGATTAAAATTAAAATCCTTTAATAGTTTCCAATATTCTCCAGTAAATAATGAATCTCTATTTTTAAAAGGTTCTATGGAAACAGGTTGGAAACTATAAGCATAATTAACCCCTGCTCTCACCGTTTGGTCAATAGAGTTTTCAATTTCAAAATCTCTGTGTTTTATTTTATTGTAGGAATAATTAAATGTCAAGTTTTCTACATCGTAGAATCGAGCTTTAGAATCGTTGGTTTTAATTTTTCTAACACCTATAAAGTTTATACTTCTACGTTTTGTATAATTTTCAGATTGCTCTCTAATATCATCTTCCTCTTCACTAGAAGTTGCAGCGTCTAACCTGGATTCTAAAGTTAAATCTTTATAGTATTCATCGTACTTCGGCGTGATCAATTCTTCTCCTTGCCCATAATTAAAAGGAATTTGAATGCCCCATTTTGGTGGTAGTAATTGACCAATATTTACGTTTGTTACAACATCATATTGTTCCACATCTTCTCTACTCCTCTGATTTGGACCTTGTTCAATGGAACCAAAACCAGTAGTGCTTTTTCTTCCTGTAGCGCTTACATTGGCAAAATCTGCAAAGTTAGTATCCATGGTTAAAATTGCTGCCCAACCTCCTTCGTTATCCATATCGGATAAGCGCAATTCGTTAAACCACAATTCCGCACATTTATCTACACCTGCTGCGTTTTTAACTCCAACCATCAAAGTTCTAATGTCTCCAAAATTTGGATTACCAATAATACCTATACGTTCCTGACCAAGTACATAGGGTGCATATTCCGGAACTGGATTTTCACTTAATGCATCATCAATAACATCATAAAAAGTTGGGGTTGGATTTGCAAGGGTTCCGTTGCTAATCCCTTTTGATTTAATATCCTGAAGTAAACTTAAAGCTAAATTTATTTCGTTTTCAGTTGGCCAAAGCAATTCTCTACTTGTTCCGGCGCTAACTTTAAGTGGTACTTCTATTTGATAGTAGTTTTGGGTTAAATCGTTACCCATTCTTATAAAACCTACCAAGTCCTCATCGTCTAAACCTGTGATATCACCTTCTTCAGCATGAATAAACATTCTTAAACGTTTAAATTGGCGCATGTCTACATTAATATTTTTGTAAACGGCTCTTGCATCATGAGATTCTAGGTCGCAAACTCTTAACACTAAAGATTGTTCGTTCTGACGAATAACGGTGTTGTTGTTATAATACTCTTCAGGTTCTACTCCTGGAGGAGAAATGTATATTCCATCGTTTTCGATGGTTCCAATAACACCTACTGAAAACTCTGTATTATCTAAATTAGGATCTCCACCATCCTCATCTAAAGTTAGGCCGTATCTTCTCCAGTCACTTCTTACTAAATCTAAAGTACCAAATCTAAAAACTGTTTTTTCAGAAAACTCCTTTAAATACATACGTGAAAAACGAATAGACCTCATGTCCGAAATTCCTCCAATTGCTCCAGTATAATCTGAAACAGGAATTCTAAACTGTATCCATCTTGGAGTAACAGTTTGGCCATTAGGTAAGGTTCTAACTTGATCTTGCTTAATATCAACTATATATGGATTGTTGATATTTAAAGTACCAGGGGTCAAATTTAATTCGTACTCATAATAACTATCTATGGTATTCATAGTGTTATCACGATTAATATCTTCTACATCTGGTTGAGTTGTAGAGCCACGATTGGTATCTGAAAATTCAGAAGGAGAGTTTCCTTCTACGCCATTATATCGTTTGTATCTTTCAAAAATATCTCCTTCAGTATTCAGGAAATACTTATAATTATCATTTGAAGGATCGTCTAAAGCCGCAAAATCAGGAAATGCTAGTCTTTCTTCTGCGTCATTATATCCATCGTAGCCCACATCTTGATTAGCTCGTTCTTGTCCGTTAGTGTCGAAGGCATAAATTAAGGATTGGTTTTGAGGATAAACCGTTCCCCATGAATCTGAAACCGGTAAAACACCAATTACATTTCCGTCAGCAGGCAAACCATTTTCATATAATTTCCTACCATCCTTTACAATATCTTCTGAAATATTACCTAAGTTAAATACAAGTTTCCCTCCAGGATTAGAAGTGTTTTCTTGGAAAGGATCCTGTAGCCAGAATTCGATATATTCCACATTCGCTTGTTCAAAATCCGTTGAAGTTAAAGCTCTTGTTATACCTGCCCAACTCTTCTGTGGGTCTAACAAAGTATTGCTGTTAATATCAATATCTGTAGTTTGGAAATTATATGGCCCTCTTTCTTCAGGATAATATGCTAAATCTAAAGTATTAACTACAGTAGATTGTCCTTGAGCAACATCTTGATTTGGGAACAATTCTTGAATGAAAACACGGCTTGTATAAAGATTAGAAATATCGTCGTCCGAAATACCATTTGGACTTCTGCTTCCGTAAAAAATTGGGTCGATATTGTACCAGTTTAACATGGCTCTGTTGAAGCCCTGTTCTATTCCGTTAATGTTATCATTATTCCCATTAATTCCATGGGGTCTACTAGATAAGAACCATGATTGAGGTGATTTTAAATCGATGGAATTTTGAGAGCCTTCAAAATCGTCTACATAAGAAGTTGCTTCACCGTTAAACTCCGTTCCTTTTGGAGAACCAGGTGTTAAATAAGCAAACTCTCCTCTAAGCGAAAGATTTGATGGCACATCTGTGTCTATGTTTGGTAATTTATTAACCAATCTTGTGAAAAATGGTACTTCAGTAGAAAAATTTCCATTAATTCCAAAAATATGGTTATTGATTGGTTCTTGATTATAGTTAGCTTTTTGTGTGATTGGCCTTTCATTTAAATGAAGCCAAGTAGCACCAATTACAAAGTTATCACTAAATTGATGGTCTACGTTAAAACCAGTAAAACGCTTTGTTTGTTGTCCAAAAACCGCATTGTTTTCAGTTGTAACTTGAATAGGTGTATTAGACGCTTTTAATGCTTCATCTAATATCTGGACAGTCCCTTGCATATAGTTTACGGTATAATCAATACCTTCAACCAACATTCTACCACCGGCTGTTACTTTAACTGAACCACGAGGCACGTTAAATGCTCCTATTGGTATTCCGTCTCCACCTGAGGATTTATAACGTCCTTTAATTTTAAACTTGTTCTTTTCTGCTGCTTCTAATGCGGCTGTTTTAGTCTGCTTATAAAGAATGTCATAAACATATTTAGCTTGGTTATCGTTATAGGTTAAGTCGTTGTTATAATCCTCACCTCCAAGAGCTAATTTGTCAAATAAATATTTCCCAAAAGGCTCTGCTTTGGTGAAAATTATTTTTCCATTTTCAGGAATAACAGTTACCCCTGGAACAAAATCGAAAAATCCATCTCCACTAGTTTGCGGGTCGCCGTTGAAATTTAATCTATCTAAATTAAATAATCTTAATAATGTCGTATTTTCAATTAAATCTCCCGGCGGCGTGCTTCCTGTAATTGGATTTCCATTAACATCAACCCCAAAAGTACCTCCTCCGACAGGCGTGATAAAGTTTAAAGGAGAAGCTTCGTTATAAAATATATTTAGTTTAAAATCGTCTTGACTTAATTGATATGCACCTGTGTTATAGATGTTCTTCATCATTAAGTCCCAAATTGGCTGATTAACATTTGTAATCGGGCTCTTTAATAATTTTAGAACTAATGTATTGTTGGTTACGGTAGTTATGCCACTTGGATCTGTATTTACGCCTGTAGCATCTAAGCCATCGTTAGCAAATTCACCTACTTGGTACACTTGTCCTCCAACCGTATATTGGAATGCAACCGCTAAAACCTCGTCGTTATTTAATCTTTGATTTAAGGAAATATAACCTAATTGCGGATTTAAAGTAAATTCTTGACCTTGTTGTAATTTTTTTGCGTTTTCTAGTTTGGCGTAATCTGAACCCTCATTAACTTGGCCAGACAAACTACCAAAACCTTGTTGTACGGTAGCAATATCTCGAATTTGTTGAGTAAGTACAGAACCTGAGCCTATTTTTGTTGGATCATAGTCGTTATTTTTATTACTTGGATATGCATTAGGACCTACATTTATGAATCCTGGAGGTATAGGTTGCAATAAAATATTATTGGCATTCGGATCTGGATTTGACTCTCCTAAATCCTGTAATGCAACAATATTTCTAACATTTTCTGTATTATTGTTTCTATTTGTTATCCAAACTTCAATTCTAGTAATTTGCACATTGGAATTGATAAATGGATAGTTTTCCAAACTCTTATCGTAGTTATCTCTAAAGTAATGTGATAAGAAATAATGCCTGTTCTCGTCGTAGTCCCTAGCGAAAAAATCAAATTCTTCAAGCGTTCCTCCGCCTTGGGCAATTACCGTTCTAGTGTCAGATTTTTGTTCAGAAAACACCCCTGTAATGGTTGTTTTACCAAATTGCAATTGCGCTTTTACACCAAATAAACTTTGAGCTCCTGTAATTAAAGAACTGTTTAATGGCATACTAACGTTACCTACCTCAATTTTCTGGATGATATCATCTTCGGTTGGAGTGTATTCTAATTTTATTAGGTTTTGGAAATCGAAGGTAGATTGAGTGTCGTAGTTCGCTGTTACTTGCAATCTAGTTCCTACTTTACCAAGTAAGCTTAAACTAATTCGCTGGTCAAAGTCGAAAGTAAAATTACTTCTGTTTTGAGGTGAGAATGTTGGATTATCTTGTTTGGTAAACAACACACCCAAATCCATTTCTACCGATCCTTGAGGAACAACATTTATAGTATTTCCTCCAAATATTGTTTCAAACAATCCAGATCTAACATAAAATTCAGGCAATAAATCCTTCTGGCCGTCTTCAGTACCTGCTTTTTTACCTTCAAATGCGTCAATTTTTTCTTTATAGTAAGCTTTTAAGTTTTCCTGTAAAACAAGTTCTCTAAACTCTTCAGGCGTTAAAATTATGGGGTATTTAATATTAAATTTCCCTACGCTTTCTGTATAAATATATCTATCTGTTAGAGGATCGTAGGTATATTTGGACTCAATACTTGAAGGATTAGGCATGTGTATATTTCCTAAAGAAAACCCCGTACTTGTAGAGTCCTGAGGTGTTGGTATTACCTGAGAGAACGAATAAAGACTAAAAAGCAATAACGCGCTTAATAGAAAATTTTGTCTGCTTGTTTTTAAATACTTTGTATGGGTTGCACTCAAATCTTTTACAATTTTTTTAAGGCCTGTTTGATAATATCTTCTACACTAGCATCTGGTTGGCTGGATACAATTTTCTCCACCACACGTTCGGATTGTTTTTTATTAAATCCAAGAACTTCTAAAGCAGATAACGCTTCGTCCTTGTTTGTATTGCTTTTAGGGGTTGAAAGTTCATCAATATCGTAAACTTTCAAAATTTTGTCTTTTAAATCCAAAATTACTCGTTGAGCTGTTTTTGCACCAATTCCTTTTATAGATTGAATTAATGCAACATCTCCTACAGCAATTCCTTCTCTTACTTGTTTAGGTGTTAATGAAGACAACATGGTTCTGGCTATACTAGCTCCTACTCCACTTACAGAAATTAATAATCTAAAAATCTCCCTTTCAGCTAAAGAAGAAAACCCAAATAAAGTATGGGAATCCTCTTTAACTTGGAGATGAGTGTATAATTTGATGTTTTCTTGATCTGGTATATGTGAAAACGTATGCAAAGAAATGTTCAACAAATAACCAACACCATTACAATCTATAACAACATCTGTTGGATTTTTCTCTACAAGCTTTCCTTGAATATGTGTAATCATTAACAAAATTTTAGTAAACTCTCAAATGTAATAAAATTATTTACACTATAATGCCCTTTATTTCTCTAATGCGTCTAAAGATTTAGCTTGTTTTTCTTTTTGTTGCGCATCAATAACGGCAATTGCAGTCATGTTAACAATTTCGTCTACACTAGCATCTAGTTGAAGGATGTGAACAGGTTTTTTTAACCCCATCATAATTGGTCCAATTGAATCTGCTTTGTATAGCTCTTTTAACAATTTATAGGTAATATTAGCCGATTCTAGATTTGGAAATATTAGAGTGTTTACTTTCTTACCAGCCAATTTAGAAAACGGGAAGATATCCTGTAGCATTTCCCTATTTAAAGCAAAGTCAGCTTGAAGCTCGCCATCTACTGCCAAATTAGGATGTCTTTTATGTAAGTAGCTAACTGCTTCCCTTACCTTGTTGGCTGTTTGATTTTTAGATGAACCAAAGTTAGAATAAGAAATCATAGCCATAACTGGTTCCAATCCAAACATTTTAACCACGCCCGCCGTCATTTGGGTGATTTTGGTTAAATCTTCTGCTGTTGGATTTATGTTTATTGCAGTATCACTTAAAAACAATGGACCACGTTGTGTTATCATTAAATTTGTGGTTGCAATTCTTGTAGAATCTGGAGCTAATCCTATAAGTTCTAGTACAGGAGCAACTACTGAAGGATAACTTCTAGAATACCCAGAAATCATCGCATCAGCATCACCTTCGTTCACCATCATGGCTGCGAAATAGTTGCGTTCTCTCATTATTTTTTGAGCTGAATACAAAGTGATTCCTCTTCTGTTTCGTTGTCCCCAATAAACTTCAGCGTATTTATTTTTTCGTTCCTCCTCCTCATCCGATTTTGGATCAATAATCTCTACATCAGCATCGAAATCAATCTCTTCTTTTAGTCTTTCAATAACATCACGTCTACCCAAAAGAATAGGAATAGCAATCCCTTCATCATGTACAATTTGAGCCGCTTTTAAAACATCTAAATGGTCTGCTTCAGCAAAAACCACTCTTTTAGGATTAATTTTAGCTCTATTTAATAAAAGTCTAACTAATTTATTATCTGAACCTAATCGCTCTAAAAGTTCATCCTTATATTTTTCCCAATTTTCAATTGGCTCTTGGGCAACACCACTTTCCATGGCAGCTTTTGCTACCGCTGGTGGTACTTCGGCAATTAGTCTTGGGTCAAAAGGTTTAGGAATAATGTATTCTTTCCCAAAAGTTAAACGGGTTTCACCATAGGCAATATTCACTTGTTCTGGAACAGGTTCTTTCGCCAAATTAGCTAATGCTACCACTGCTGCCATTTTCATAGCTTCGTTAATTTTTGTAGCTCTTACATCTAATGCTCCCCTAAAAATAAACGGGAATCCAAGAACATTATTTACTTGGTTTGGATGGTCAGATCGTCCTGTAGCCATAATGATATCGTCTCTCGTATCGACAGCTAATTGATAGTCTATTTCTGGATCTGGGTTGGCCATAGCAAAAACAATAGGGTTTTCCGCCATGGATAATAACATTTCAGGAGTAACGATATCTGCTTTTGAAAGACCAACAAACACATCGGCATTTACCATAGCTTCAGACAGCGTATCGATTTCTCGGTGTGTAGCATATTCAGCCTTTTCATCTGTCAAATCTTCTCTGCTCTGTCTAATAACTCCTTTACTATCAAGCATAACTATATTTTCGCGTTTAGCTCCAAAAGCTTGATATAATCTAGTACATGAAATAGCAGCAGCACCAGCCCCACTAATAACAACACGTACGTCTTCTATTTTTTTATTCGAAAGTTCCAAAGCATTCAACAATGCTGCTGCAGAAATTATAGCCGTACCATGTTGATCGTCGTGCATAACTGGAATATCCAGTTCTTCCTTTAATCGTCTTTCTATTTCAAAAGCTTCAGGTGCCTTTATATCTTCTAAATTAATACCTCCAAAAGTTGGAGCAATCATTTTTACGGTTTGAATAAATTCTTCAACATCTTCGGTATTTACCTCTATGTCGAAAACATTTATATCTGCGAAAATTTTAAATAATAAGCCTTTTCCTTCCATCACTGGTTTAGAAGCTTCAGGCCCAATATTTCCAAGTCCTAAAACGGCAGTTCCGTTGGATATTACTGCAACCAAATTTCCTTTGGCCGTATATTTATAGACATTGTTTACATCTTTAGCAATTTCCAAACAAGGCTCGGCGACCCCTGGCGAATAAGCTAAAGATAAATCTCTTTGGGAGGAATATTTTTTGGTTGGAATAACTTCTATTTTACCTGGTGTAGGCTTTGCGTGATATACTAAGGCTTCTCTACGTTTACTTTGTTTGCTCATATTAGCTATTGATTTAAGCTTCATTCAGAAAAATTCTGAACCCACAAATGTAAGAATACTGAAACTTAAAGCCTAATCTTTTAGGAAATTGATGTTGCGTTTTAGACCAGAAAACTTAGTGCGTTTAACCGCTGATTTCTGAAAAACTTTCCTAAATGTATCTTCAGTAATTTCGTCCCAATCTTTTTTAGTCATTGAAAGTAATTCTGGGTGGGGATTAAAAAGAGGTTCTTTATGTGGTTTTGAAAACCTATTCCATGGACAAACATCTTGACAAATATCGCAGCCAAACATCCAATCTTCAAACTGACCTTTAAACTCGGTAGGAATATTTTCTTTTAACTCGATAGTAAAGTACGAAATACATTTACTTCCATCCACTACAAAAGGATCAGTAATGGCTTGGGTAGGGCAAGCATCGATGCATTTTGTACATGTTCCGCAATGGTCTGAAGTAATACCATCATATTCCAATTCTAAATCTATAATTAATTCAGCAATAAAATAAAAGGAACCAACTTGCTGAGTTAAAAGATTGGAATGTTTACCAATCCATCCAAGTCCGGATTTTGCCGCCCATGCTTTGTCTAGGACTGGAGCAGAATCAACAAAAGCACGTCCATCAACCTCGCCTATTTCATCTTGAATGAAATGTAACAGAGACTTTAATTTATCTTTTATTATGAAATGATAATCGGTACCATACGCATATTTTGAAAGCTTATAACTGTCGGAAGTTTGAGTTTTTTCCGGGAAATAATTCAATAATAACGACACGACACTTTTAGAGCCTTCTACCAATTTTGTTGGGTCTAATCGCTTGTCAAAATGATTTTCCATGTATTGCATGGTACCATTATTATTGTTTTTAAGCCATTTTTCTAACCTTGGAGCCTCTTCTTCTAAAAACTGCGCTTTACTTATTCCACAAGACAAAAATCCGAGGCGTTTAGCTTCGGATTTAATTAATTCTGAATATCTAGATTTTGAATTCATCTATTGGAATTTTTCAAACTTACTCGAACAGTCCTCCTTGAATTGGACCTTTAATCTTACCTAGGTGTTTATAGGCTAATTCTGTTACCTCTCTACCTCTAGGTGTTCTCATAATAAAACCTTCTTGAATTAAGAAAGGCTCATATACTTCTTCAATGGTCTCAGCACTTTCACTAACTGCTGTCGCTAAAGTAGTAATTCCAACTGGACCACCTTTAAATTTATCAATTAGGGTCGTTAAAATTTTATTATCCATTTCATCTAAACCATAAGCGTCAACATGGAGTGCTTCTAATGCAAACTTTGCAATTTTAATATCTATTTGCCCATTGCCCTTAATTTGTGCAAAATCGCGAACTCTACGCAGCAAAGCATTCGCTATTCTAGGTGTTCCCCTACTTCTACTTGCAATTTCCACTGCTGCCTCCATAGATGTTGGTACTTTTAAAATGGATGCACTACGTTGAACTATGGTGGTTAGTAATTCGGTGTTATAATATTGTAATCTACTTTGAATACCAAAACGTGCCCTCATAGGAGCTGTTAATAGCCCTGAACGGGTTGTAGCCCCCACTAATGTGAAGGGATTTAGATTTATCTGAACAGTTCTAGCATTAGGTCCTGATTCAATCATTATATCAATTTTATAATCCTCCATAGCTGAATACAGATATTCTTCTACAATAGGACTTAAACGATGGATTTCATCAATAAAAAGCACATCCCTTTCGTCAAGGTTAGTTAAGAGCCCAGCTAAATCTCCTGGTTTGTCAAGGACAGGTCCGGAAGTAACTTTTATACCAACATTTAATTCACTAGCTAGTATGTGTGCTAAGGTAGTTTTTCCCAATCCAGGAGGTCCATGAAACAGGGTATGATCTAAAGCTTCATCTCTTAAGTTTGCCGCTTGAACAAATATTTGAAGATTTTCCAATACTTGATCCTGTCCTGTAAAATCGTCAAAAGATAAAGGCCTTAATTTTTTTTCCACGTCCAACTCTTCTGGACTAAAGTTTTCTCCGGTAGGATCTAGATTTTCATTCATAATACATCCCGTGAATACAGGAATAAAGGTTTAATTATTTTTAGGCACATTCCTTTTATCTTAAAAAGGAATGTACAAAGATAAAATAGAACTATTATTTCTTTTTGTAAATATAAAGAAAAAGCCTTTCTCATTTGAGTGAAAGGCTTTTTAGATTTTATGAATCGATTGTAGGTGTTAAAACAGGAACACAAAAAAAGACCTTTAAATGACATAGTCGCTTAAAGGTCTTTATAAAATTCATCTTAATATCGAGGAATCTTAATGATGTAATTCTTCTTCTCCTTCTTTTAAAGGAACATTTTGAGGGACAAAATCATCATCATGTCCAGGCTTACTGTAATCGTATGGCCAACGGTATACATGAGGAATAGCTCCTGGCCAGTTTCCGTGTATATGTTTTACTGGAGTTGTCCATTCTAATGTAGTAGATCTCCATGGGTTTTGAGTTGCCTTTTTTCCATAGAACATACTCACAAAGAAATTATATAAGAATACAATTTGGAAAATAGATCCAATAATTGCGAATACTGTAATTACAACGTTAACATCAGCTAAATCGTCAAATAAAGGGAAAGCTGAGTTAGTATAGTAACGTCTTGGTAATCCTGCCATCCCAATAAAGTGCATTGGGAAAAACACTCCATAAGCACAGATAGCTGTTACCCAGAAATGGATATAACCTAGATTTTTATTCATCATTCTACCAAACATTTTTGGATACCAATGATAAACTCCTGCAAACATTCCATAAAGGGCAGAAATACCCATTACTAAGTGGAAGTGAGCAATAACGAAATAAGTATCGTGAACATTAATGTCTAAAGCACTATCTCCTAAAATAATACCAGTTAGACCACCCGTAATAAACGTTGAAACGAAACCTATAGAAAATAACATGGCGGTATTCATTTGAATATTACCCTTCCATATGGTTGTTATCCAGTTGAACGCTTTAACTGCAGAAGGAATAGCAATTAATAAGGTAGTAAATGTAAATACAGACCCTAAGAATGGATTCATTCCAGAAACGAACATGTGGTGTCCCCAAACAATTGTAGATAAAAATGCAATTGCCAAAATAGAAGCAATCATGGCACGGTAACCGAAAATAGGTTTACGTGAATTTGATGCTAAAATTTCAGAAACAATTCCCATTGCTGGTAAAATAACAATATATACCTCTGGGTGTCCTAAGAACCAGAATAAGTGTTCAAACAATACTGGCGAACCTCCTTGATAATGCAACACCTCTCCTTGAATGAATATATCAGATAGGAAAAATGATGTTCCAAAGCTTCTATCCATTATTAGCAATAAGGCAGCTGATAATAATACAGGGAATGCAACTACACCAATAATAGCTGTTACAAAGAATGCCCAAATCGTTAAAGGAAGTCTTGTCATAGACATACCTTTAGTTCTAAGGTTTATTACAGTAACAATATAGTTTAATGATCCTAATAATGAGGAAGCAATAAAGATAGCCATAGAAATCAACCACAATGTCATTCCCATTCCAGATCCAGGCTGAGCCATTGGCAAAGCACTTAGCGGTGGGTAAATAGTCCATCCAGCTGCTGCAGGTCCTGCTTCAACAAATAAGGAACCTAACATGATTATTGCAGATAAAAAGAACAACCAATAAGACACCATGTTTAAAAACCCTGAAGCCATATCTCGTGCTCCAATTTGTAATGGAATTAAAAGGTTACTAAAGGTTCCACTTAAACCAGCAGTTAATAAAAAGAATACCATTATGGTACCATGGATAGTTACTAAAGCTAAATAAACATCAGCATCCATAACACCATCCGGTGCCCATTTTCCTAATAAAGCTTCAAATAACACATTTGGTTCTTCAGGCCATGCAATTTGTATACGAAACATAACCGACATTAACACCCCTATAATACCCATAAGGGTACCAGTAATAAGGTATTGTTTAGAGATCATTTTATGATCTTGACTAAATATGTATTTAGTTATGAATGTCTCTTTATGATGATGCCCTTCATTTTCTTCGTGTGCGTGAGTATCTGCGTGTGTTGACATAATCTATTTATATACTTTTTAAAACCGTTTCTTAATTTACTTAATCAAAGAATCTTTAAATTCTTTTTGTTCTTTTATCCATGCATCGTACTCTTCTTGAGTTTCAACAATTATGTTCATTTGCATGTTGTAATGAGATTTACCACAAATTTTATTACATAATAACAAGTAATGAAACTCGTAAGGATCTAAAGCTTCTTCGCCATTAGCAGCTAATTCTTTACTCTTTTCTGCTCTAATTTTATTGATTTTAGACACTTTCTCAACCATCTCTGGAGTTTGTCTCATTTCTGCAGTAGTAATAGTTGGAGTAAATCCAAATTGAGTAATCATACCAGGAACACAGTTCATTTGTGCTCTAAAGTGAGGCATGTAAGCAGAGTGCAATACATCTTGAGACCTGATTTTAAATAATACTGGTCTACCTACTGGTAAATGTACTTCGGAAACAATAATATCATCTTGACCATTTGGATCAGATTCATCTAATCCTAAAATATTAGCATTGTCAAGATTTATAAGCCTCACGTTTGCTTTACCTAAAGTATTATCGTTTCCACCGTAACGGGCTTTCCAGTTAAACTGTTGAGCATATAATTCGATAATTAAAGGATCTTCATCTTCACTTATATTCATAATAGAGGTCCAAGTAAACAATCCATAGATAATTAGACCTGATAATACAATAACAGGAATAATAGTCCAGATAGCCTCTAAGGTATTATTATCTGCATAGAATAAAGCTTTTTTACCTTTTTCACCTCTGTATTTAAAGGCAAAGTAATGCAATAAATACTGTGTAATAAATTGCACGATAAAAAGAATAACTAAGGTGATAATCATCAAATTATCAATTTGCGAGCCATGTTCTGAAGCAGCGTTTGATAATAAAGGTAGATCACCCCAATAAATAAAACATATAAAGGTTAAGATATATATGAAAGCCAAGAAGGCTAACATGATATAGGCATTTACCTTATTATCTTTATCTGTTGCTATCTGTGTATCTGAAACGCCTACTTGAGCCAAATCAAATATTTTAACCATTTGCCAAATGGCAATAGCCACAAAAATTACTATTATAATTGTTAAAAAAGCTGTCATTGTCTTTTCTCTTCTTTAATTAAGTTTCTTAATAATGGAAATGTTCACTTTCCTTCAAAAATGGATTTCTTTTTACTACTAATGGTGCTTTAGTTAAAGCCGTAAATGTAACGAATAGGAATAAGCCTAAAAATAACATTACTGATGCGATTTCTGGAATACCAAAAGCCCATCTATCTCCAACTGTTGCCGGCATAATCATAACATATACATCTACGAAGTGTCCTACTATTATAATAACACCAGACATTACAACAAACCATGGTAGACGTTTGTAATCACTATTCATTAATACTAAGAATGGGAAAACAAAGTTTAATACCAACATTCCAAAGAAAAGGATGTTGTAATCTTCTATACGAGTAATAAAGTATGTTACTTCTTCAGGAATATTCGCATACCAGATTAACATAAATTGAGAGAACCATAAGTACGCCCAAAAAATACTAAATCCGAACATGAATTTTGCTAAGTCATGAATGTGACTATCATTAACTACCTCTAAATGACCTCTAGATTTTAGATATAAGGCTACAAAAGCAATTACTGTAATACCACTTACCGCCATTCCTGCAAATACATACCATCCAAATAGGGTACTGAACCAGTGTGGATCAACACTCATAATCCAATCCCACGACATAATAGATTCTGTATAGATAAAGAATACTAAGAATGCGGCCGAAATACGGAATGCTTTTTTAAAGTTACTCTCGTCTGTAGCTGTATCATTAGCTATTGAGAACTTACGGGCGAAATGTCTGTATAAAGCCCAACCTGCAATAAAAATTATTCCTCTAACTGCAAACCAACCTATACTTAAATAATTAGCTTTTCCTTGTAGTAACTTGTCGTTAGCAACTACATCTGGATCCATCCAAACAAAAATATTGTAATGACCTATAAGTCCAGAGGCTAATGCTATTGCTAACACAATAACACCTCCTGGTAATACATAAGCTGTAATTCCCTCCATGACTCTAAATAGTACCGGAGACCAACCTGATTGAGATGCAATTTGAATAGCATAAAAAGCCAACACTCCCAGAGCGATCATAAAAAAGAAAAAGGCTGCTACATATAATGCAGACCAAGGTCTATTTGCTATTTGATGCTGTACATGCTTTACGTGTTCTGAGTGTTCATCCACTTGAGCAATACCATCTTGTCCATTTGTTTCATGACCTTTATCTGAATGTTCTGAAACTACAGCATGATCTCCACCATGATGAGACGCTTCTTCTGCAAGCATGGTTTCAACTTCTTCAAAAGATTTATGAGATGTCATAAAACCATATCCTACGCCTAATAGACCTAAAATCATTAAGGCAATAGAAAATGTCTTTAATTTATTTGAGAATGTGTACATATCTATATTGAATCTTTATCTTTCTTACTTTTCTAATTTAGCTTTTAAATCTAATACATAAGCAACCACTTGCCAACGTTCTTCTTCATTAAGTTGGTTTGCATACGAACCCATAGTGTTTTTACCGTAGTAAATTACATGATATATACTTCCAGCCGTAATAGCTCTTCCTATATCATCGTACTTAGGTATACCAAGAATCTTTTCTCTTTTCACTAGGTTTCCTTGTCCATCACCTTTAGTTCCGTGACAAATTCCACAATAAATATCATATAATCCTTTGGCACGAACTAAATCAACTTGAGTCGAATCTAATGGACTCATTAAATTAGCTTTTGCTAAATTATACCCATCAATGGTATTCTCGTAATCAAAAGGTTTATGTCCTCTAGGCACCGTTCCTTCAACAGGCAATTGGGCTTCTACACCATTTGTAAAGGCAGCGGACTCTGAATACGTTTCGTAACCTACAGATTCATACATGTCAGGCATGAACTGGTAGTTAGGTTTTGACTTGTTTTGGCAAGCCACAAACGATGCGAATACTAATGCGATAACCGTTATTTTTACTAAGCTCTTCATATTACAATATTAATGTGCTTCTTCTTTTTCTATTAATTTAATTTCTACTGCTCCAGTTTCTTTCAATAAGTTTTCTAACTCTGTTTGATTTCCATGAACAGGGATTTCCATTAAGAAATGGTCATCAGTAGTTCTTACATCTGGATTTTCAGCTTCTTTAAATGGCCACAGTTTACTTCTTAAATAAAATGTAATTACCATTAAGTGGGCAGCAAAAAATACGGTTAGCTCAAACATAATTGGTACGAAGGCTGGCATATTTTCAATGAAGCTAAAACTTGGTTTACCCCCAATATTTTGAGGCCAGTCTTCTATCATGATATATTTCATCATGAAAATTGCTACTACTAATCCTACAGATCCGTATAAAAATGCTGTTATAGCTAATCTAGTTGGCGCTAGGCCCATTGCCTTGTCTAGTCCATGAACTGGAAAAGGTGTATATATCTCTTCAATGTGATGTTTTTCCGCTCTTACTCTTTTAACGGCGTTCATTAAAACATCATCATCTGTATAAATAGCGTGAATTACTTTTGACGTTTCCATATTGCTACTCGTCGTTTTTAGTTTTGTTAACTTGACTTCCAGAAGTTCTTTCATCAACTCCAGTTCCCACTAAACTCTTTCCTGACTCTCTTAAAGTTTTATACTTATCACCAGAAGATTTTAGAATGGTTTTAATTTCAGCTTGTGCAACTACCGGGAATGTTCTAGCATATAATAAGAATAATACAAAGAAGAATCCTATAGTTCCAATAAAAATTCCAATATCTACAAAAGTTGGAGAGAACATTGTCCATGAAGATGGTAAGTAATCTCTATGTAATGAAGTTACGATAATAACAAAACGCTCAAACCACATTCCAATGTTTACTACAATTGAGATTATGAAAGAGAACATAATACTTGTTCTTAATTTCTTAAACCACATAAACTGTGGAGAGAATACGTTACAAGTCATCATTGCCCAATATGCCCACCAGTAAGGACCAGTTGCTCTGTTTAAGAAGGCATATTGCTCGTACTCTACTCCAGAATACCATGCAATAAATAACTCAGTAATATATGCTACACCAACAATAGAACCTGTAATCATAATTACAATGTTCATTAATTCAATGTGCTGAATAGTAATATAATCTTCAAGGTTAACCACTTTTCTCATAATAATAAGAAGCGTGTTTACCATTGCGAATCCTGAGAATACCGCACCTGCAACGAAATAAGGAGGGAAAATAGTAGTATGCCAACCAGGTATTACAGACGTTGCGAAGTCAAAAGATACAATCGTATGTACAGAAAGTACTAAAGGCGTTGCCAAACCAGCAAGTACTAAAGATACTTCCTCAAAACGCTGCCAGTCTTTTGCACGTCCAGACCAACCAAAACTTACTAAAGAATAAATTTTCTTTTGGAAAGGTTTTACTGCTCTATCACGTAGCATTGCAAAGTCAGGAAGTAAACCAGTCCACCAGAAAACTAATGAAACCGATAAATACGTAGAAATTGCAAATACGTCCCAAAGTAACGGTGAGTTAAAGTTTACCCATAAAGATCCGAATTGGTTTGGTATAGGTAATACCCAATATGCCAACCACGGACGCCCCATATGTATTAGTGGGAACAATCCTGCTTGTACAACAGCAAAAATTGTCATTGCTTCCGCAGAACGGTTAATTGCCATTCTCCATTTTTGACGGAAAAGCAAAAGTACTGCAGAAATTAAAGTTCCTGCGTGACCAATACCAACCCACCAAACGAAGTTAGTAATATCCCAAGCCCAACCTACGGTCTTGTTTAAACCCCAGGTTCCGATACCTGTTGAAATTGTATAAATAATACACCCTATTCCCCAGAGAAACGCTGCAAGTGAAATAGAAAAAACTATCCACCAAGATTTGTTTGCTTTACCTTCAACAGGTCGTGCTACATCCACGGATACATCGTGGTATGATTTTTCACCTGTAACTAAAGGTCTTCTAATAGGTGCTTCGTAATGAGACGCCATAATCCTTCTATAATTATTTTCTTAATTCGTTTTTATTATGCTTCGGTTGTATTTCTCACTTTAGTATGATACTGCACATTAGGTCTCGTGCCAATATGTTCTAATAGGTGATACATACGGTTATCTTCTAAAAGTTTTGCAACTTTACTTTCTTTATCGTTGATGTCTCCAAATACCATAGCTCCATTGCCACATGCAGCAGAACAAGCAGTTTGGAATTCGCCATCCTTAATAACACGTCCATCACGTTTAGCATCAAGAATAGTCTTTTGTGTCTTTTGAATACACATAGAACATTTTTCCATAACACCACGAGAACGCACTACAACATCTGGGTTTAAAACCATACGTCCTAAATCATCATTCATATGATAATCGAACTCATCGTTTTTAGCGTATAAGAACCAGTTAAAACGACGTACTTTATAAGGACAGTTATTCGCACAGTAACGGGTACCTACGCAACGGTTATATGCCATGTGATTTTGACCTTGACGACCATGTGAAGTTGCCGCTACAGGACAAACAGTTTCACAAGGTGCATGGTTACAATGCTGACACATTACTGGTTGGAAAGCTACTTGAGGGTTATCTGAAGCGTGCTCCATTTCACCAAACTCACTTAACGAGCTTCCTAGTCCTGAAATATTGTTCTTTTTATCGTTATCTCCAGCAAAAGATTCTTCAGATGAATAGTATCTATCTATACGTAACCAATGCATATCACGGCTCTTACGCATCTCTGATTTACCTACAACAGGAACGTTGTTTTCTGCATGACAAGCAATAACGCACGCCCCACAACCTGTACAAGCGTTCAAATCGATAGATAAGTTAAAATGATGCCCGATAGTACGATCAAATTCATCCCAAAGATCCACTTTAGAAACCTCTGTTTCAACATGGTTTAAAGATACAACTGTTGGAGGGTTCCAAACTTTTTTATCTTTAGTATTGAAGATTTCTAATGAAGTTTCTTTAATAATATCTCCACGCCCCATTAAAGTGTTGTGTAGTTGTACACAAGCAAACTCATGCATTCCTGATGCAGCAGTAACACTTACATTTTGTAACGTATTAAAATCTTGGTATAATGCATACGCATTAACACCTGTTTTCATTTCATTTTTTAATCCAACTGTTCTTCCATAACCAAACGAAAGACCAACAGAACCTTTTGCCTGTCCTGGTTGGATAATTACTGGTACATTTTCTATAGTAACGCCATTAGCAGTAATATTTACATAGCTTCCATTAAGTCCACCATCTGCCATATGTTCGTTTCTTAGTCCTAGCGAATCAGCATCAGCTTTAGAAACTGTTAAATAGTTGTCCCAAGTAGTTCTTGTAATTGGATCTGGAAACTCTTGTAACCAAGGGTTATTAGCTTGTTGCCCATCACCCATTCCTACTTTAGTATATAAAGTAAGTTCTAAACCTTCAGAAGCAGTTGCAGAAGCTAATGCTCTGGCAGCTTGACCACCTGAAACAGCTTTTGGTTCAACTGTAGTTTCACCTTCTTCACTAGCAGTTCCAACTAAAGTATCTGCTTCTTGTGAACTAGTAACACTTCCGTTAGAAGTGAAAACTCCGTCATGTAAAGCTTGACTAAAAGATGCACCATTTAAGATACTTGATTCCCAAGTTTGCTTGATATAATCGTGATAAGAAGCATCGCTACCCATCCAACTTAATAAAGCGTCTTGAAATTGTTTTGTATCAAATAAAGGACGGATAGTTGGTTGCGTTAAAGCAAAATGTCCTTTCTTTAATTCTACGTCACCCCATGATTCAAGATAATGAGGAGCCGCAGCGATATATTGTGTTTTTGTTGATGTTTCGTCCGCCTTCATAGAGAAAGTAACAGACAAATCCGTATTCGCCAAACCTTCAGCAAACTCTGCTGCATTTGGTAAAGTATATAATGGATTAACACCACTCATAATAACAGCTCCAACTTTACCTGCTTTCATATCAGCAACTAAAGTTTTCACATCATTATCATTTCCTTGTCTAGTTTTAATTGGTGTTGAAGGATCAAAAGCTTTTGAACTTAAGTATTCGTTAATTTCAAAAACTACTGTTTGAGCATTCACATCTTGAATACCTGTCACCACGACACCTTTGCTTCCTGCTTTTTTAAGTTGAGAAGCTGCTTTGCTAATAGCATCTAAAATATTCTCAGGTAAATCTACAGAAATAGACCCACCTACAACTTCACTATATAATTTAGCTAGAGCTAGTTTTTGTTGTGTTGGAGTTAATGGAACACGTTTATCGGCATTTGCCCCGGTTAAGGACATGTTTGATTCGAATTGAATGTGACGTGACATTTTTCCATCAGTAGGAATACGTCCGCTAGCATAACCCGAGTCGAAACCTCCACCTTGCCAATCACTCAAAAAGTCAGCACCAAACGATACAATTGTGTTAGCTTTAGAAAAATCATAGTTAGCTAGACCTCTCTCATTATATTTAGCTTGAAACGCGTCTAATGAAGCTGATTCTGAAACAGCATCATAAACCACATGTTTTACGTTAGCATACTTTTCTTTAAACTCTCCAATTAACTTAGAAGTAGATGGACTAGCAAAAGTTTGTGTTAATAAAACTATTTGTTTTCCAGATCCACTAACATCAGTTAACTTTTGAGTTACTTCTGAGTTCAAATCCTCCCATGAGATATAGCTTTCTCCTTTAACAGGACCTTGCACTCTCAAGCTATCGTACAGACTTAAAACCGATGCATTTACTCTAGCATTTGCTCCACCTTTAGTAGCTGCCAAAGTATTGTTTTCAATTTTAATTGGACGACCTTCACGAGTTTTCACTAATACGCTAGCAAAGTCAAAACCATCGGCTATTGTTGTTGCATAGTGGTTAGCTACACCAGGAATAATTTCTTCCGGTTGCACAACATAAGGAATGGATTTAACTACTGGTCCTTCACAAGCAGCAAGCGATGCTGCAGCTGTACTAAAACCAACATATTTTAAGAAATCACGACGTGTTGTTTTAGAACTCTCTAATGAACTTTTATCACCTAAAAACTCATCGGTTGGAATTTCGTTAACAAACTCGTTTTGTTGTAGCGCCTCAACAATAGAGCTATTTTCATTTAGCTCTTCAACACTTTTCCAGTATTTCTTGTTTGATGACATATTATATAATGAATTACTTCTTATTATTTTTTATTTATTTTATATCTCTAATGTGAATTTAGTAGTGACATTTACCACATTCTAAACCTCCCATTTGAGCTACTGTAAGCTTTTCTACACCATACTTCTTAGATAACTCTTCGTGTATTTTGGTATAGTAAGCATTGTCTTCAACTTTTACATCAGTACTTCTATGACAGTCTATACACCACCCCATTGTTAATGGAGAATATTGCGACATAATTTCCATAGTTTCAACTGGACCGTGACAAGTTTGACACTCTAAACCTCCAACGGTTACGTGTTGCGAGTGGTTAAAGTAAGCGAAGTCTGGCAGATTATGAATTCTTACCCATTTCACAGGCTGTGCTTCACCGGTGTATGCTTGATCTTCATCACTCCATCCTGCTGCCGCGTATAATTTTGCAATCTCACCATCGTAAAACTCTTTACTATACTCTTCAGTAGCTGTTGATTCTGCAACTTCATAAATAGATTTATGACAGTTCATACAAACATTTAAAGATGGAATCCCAGAAGTCTTACTAACTCTAGCTGAAGAGTGACAGAATTTACAATCTATTCCATTATCGCCTGCGTGAATTTTATGCGAAAAATGGATAGGTTGAACCGGTTGATAACCTTGATCAACACCTACTTGCATGAAATAACCATA
This sequence comes from Xanthomarina sp., assembly GCF_035306605.1. Taxonomy (NCBI): domain Bacteria; kingdom Pseudomonadati; phylum Bacteroidota; class Flavobacteriia; order Flavobacteriales; family Flavobacteriaceae; genus Xanthomarina; species Xanthomarina sp. The sequence goes on from NZ_DATGNR010000029.1 coordinate 51,274, forward strand.
CACGTAATATCCACTAGCTAACAATAAAAGAACTACTGTTACTAATACTAAGAATTGATTTTGAATATATGCCTTCCAAATTGGAGTCCCTTTTGTTTCAGAAACATCTACTCCCTTAGCATCTGCAAAACGTGTTAAAGTACGTCTTACTAACACTAAAGAAACTGCCAATAAAGCAAAAAGCAATGCTAAAGCACCTAAAATAACTTTATTTGATATTCCGGAATCAGATGTTGCTGCAGTCGCAGCTCCACCAGCAACAGCAGCAGGCGCAGCAACTGTACGCTCTTGAGCTGTATAAGCTAAAATATCGCTAATATCCTGATCAGACAATTGTGGGAAGGCTGTCATTGCCGCTCCTCCATACTCATCGAAAATCTTTTTTCCATAAGCATCTCCAGACTTGATAACAGCAGAACTATTACGAATCCATGCAGCTATCCATTCTCTATCTAAACCTTGTTCTTCCTCTAGAATCTGCTCAATATTACGCAAAGCTGGCCCTGTCATCTTCTTATCTAACTGATGACAAGCAGCACAATTGGTATTGAACAATGATTTCCCCTTTTCAGGATCGCCATCTTGAGCGAAAATAGAGGTTGAAAGTGTTAGGATAAAAATTAAACTTAATGTAAGCACATTTCTACTTAACTTACGGTCACTCACCTGTTTCATATTAATGGTTGAATTAACTTCTTTAGTTTGGTACGATTTTTTCACTGATGTAAACAAAATTACAATTATAAAATCACTCGCAAAAATAGTATTAAAAGTCGATTTGAGAAATGTTAGCGAAGTGTTAATTGGTAATTTAGAGGTATTCTAAATAATAAATCGCTATAAAAATCAGTTTTTATCACATACCTTTGCATTAAACAACCTTGAAAATGAAAATATTGAACTCTAAAAACAGTCTTTACACCCTTGGGTTTACTGTATTATTTACAAGCCTAAGTTTTGCTCAACAAGGCAACGTAACTATAAATCAAGACAAAGAAATTGAGCAATTGTTAAATTTAAAGAAGACAATTAACGCCTCAGAAAACACTTCTGACCGTTATAGAATCCAAATTTATTCTGGACAGAGAAGTGGAGCAGAAACCACACAAAGTAATTTTAAAGCTTTGAACTTAGAAATGTCATCGAAACTTGTTTACGAAACACCAAACTATAAAATATGGGTTGGAAATTTTAGAACGCGTTTGGAGGCTGATCGAGCATTAGTAAAAGTTAAAAACACATTTCCAACCGCCTTTATATTTAAGCCTAAGAAAGAATAGGAATAACTTATATGAAATAGGGTCAAAATAAGTAATTAATTTTAAGTTTAAAATAATCATACTACTTGACGTAATAGAAAGCAAAAAATACGTCGAAAATTAGATTATAATTCAAAAGCTATCCCTAAAAAATGTTTACATCCTATATAGGAAACAATTTAGAGATAGCTTTTTTATTTATTGTACCACTACTTTTTTCAATAGCACCCGATTTTTGGTGGTTAATTGAATAAAGTAAACTCCTTGAGACAATTTAGTCACATCTATTTCGGATTTCACTTCAACATTAGACCATATAAGTCGACCAGAAATATCATAAAAGTCTATTTTCTGGAATTCCAAACTATCAAAACCTCCAATGGTTACCATCGTCTTTGCCGGGTTAGGATAAATACTAATTAGACTTCCCGTTGAAAAACTATCTACACCTAAAGTTGTGTCTTGAACATCCCCTGTTAAAGAATTTATGGCGCCACAAAGAGATTCTGTTACGGCAGTTTCCTCAACCCAATCACCTAAACTTAAACTAAGTGGATTTGTCAAGGACGCTGTTGTATTATAGTATAACACGTGTGTGTTAACAAACGTTCCATTACCATCATCTGCATAAATTTCCCAACGCAAATTAGTTTCATTCCATGCAATTTGAAACTCACAATTACCAATACCAACGCATGGCGAGTTATCATCTACAGGATCTGTTTCGAAAGTATTTCTACCTGTTGCATCCAAGAATATTTGATTAAATATATAATCTTGATTTTCAATTAAAGCATGACAAGCGTTAAGTGTAATGCTTTGCGAAAAACTAGACACCCAAATTAAAACAAAACTCAAGGTTAATATATGATTTATCCGTTTCATAATTAACATTTAATTTTGACTTGGAAAATAACCAGAAGTACAAATAATAAAAGTTATTGCTTGAGAAGGTTGCATGTTATTAATAGGCATGCCACCTCCTGCACTACCAATCATTCCAGGATTCATGGTTGTAGTTGAACCGGCTGTAGCATACTACTTATCCAATAATTTTGTATCTGCCGGAAAATTATTTGTTGGTGAGGAGCTGTCGCCTTCATCACTAACAGCATTAATGGTATGGGAGTGCAATGGCATATTATTAACAGTAATAACATTGGTTTCAGAACCAACTTGATCCCCCCAAGCCCTAGGTGTTAACCCAGGTCCACTACCTACGTGCATAGGAACTCGTTCTCTTAAATCTGGAAGTCCAAATGTTGTTTGACCATTTCCACCATACGTAGTTCCTAAAAGGCAAACAAAGCTTAATTTTGACCAATACTCAACAACTGTCCATCACATTTTGCCCAACCTACTGGCGCATAAGATCCAGCAAACATACGTATTTCCTCCCCCAAAAAAGGCCCCAGGGCATTAGCTATATCCGTAATGCTTAAACATAATAATAGGAATAAAATAGTAATTGATTTTTTCGTAAATTCAAATGATTTAAATTGATTTTAGCCTACGTAATTACGACTAATTATTTTTAGACAAAATAATTAAAAATAAAAAAAGCGACCAATGGTCGCTTTTAATCGTAATATATATGTATTTATTTCAATTTCTTTTTTACTTCTACCTCATGGTAAGCCTCAATTATATCGCCTTCTTTAATGTCGTTATAATTTTTAATTTGCATACCACAATCGTATCCTTTAGCTACTTCTTTCACATCGTCTTTAAAACGTTTTAATGAACTAAGTTCACCAGTGTAAATTACAACACCGTCACGGATTAAACGAACTCCAGAGTTTCTAAATATTTTACCAGTTAACACCATACAACCAGCAATACTTCCAATTTTAGATACTTTAAAGATTTCTCTAATTTCTGCTGTACCTGTAATCTCTTCTTTAAGCTCTGGAGATAACATACCTTCCATAGCATCTTTCAGATCGTTGATAGCATCGTAGATAATAGAATACATTCTGATATCGATTTCTTCCTTATCTGCAATTTGACGTGCATTACCCATTGGTCTTACGTTAAATCCAATAATAATGGCATCAGAGGCAGTTGCTAATAACACATCACTTTCGGTAATTGGTCCAACTCCTTTATGAATGATGTTTACTTGAATTTCTTCAGTTGATAAATTCTGGAATGAATCTGTTAATGCTTCAACAGAACCATCCACATCACCTTTCAGTATAATGTTTAACTCTTGGAAATCTCCAAGTGCAATACGTCTTCCAATTTCATCTAAAGTAATATGACGTTGTGTTCTAACAGACTGCTCACGTTGTAACTGTGTACGTTTGGTTGCAATTTGTCTTGCTTCACGTTCGTCTGCAAACACATTAAACTTATCACCTGCTTGTGGTGCTCCATCTAGACCTAAAATAGATACAGGGGTTGATGGTCCAGCGGCAACAATTTCTTTGCCACGCTCGTCGTGCATCGCTTTAACTTTACCACTGTGTTTACCAGCAAGCACGTAGTCTCCTACTCGTAAAGTTCCTGCTTGTACTAATATAGTTGATACATAGCCTCGTCCTTTATCTAAAAAGGCTTCGACAACAGTTCCTTCTGCTGCTTTATTTGGATTTGCTTTAAGATCTAATAATTCAGCCTCAAGCAATACTTTTTCTAATAATTCTTTTACCCCAGTTCCCATTTTTGCTGAGATATCGTGTGACTGGATTTTCCCTCCCCAATCTTCAACCAACAAGTTCATATTTGCAAGTCCTTCTTTAATCTTATCAGGATTTGCAGTTGGTCTATCTATTTTGTTGATAGCAAAAACTATTGGCACTCCAGCAGCCTGAGCGTGTGCTATAGCTTCCTTCGTTTGTGGCATGATATCGTCATCGGCTGCTACTACAATAATAGCAATATCTGTAACTTGAGCTCCACGAGCACGCATGGCCGTAAAGGCTTCGTGACCAGGAGTATCTAAGAAGGCCATTTTTTGACCATTTTCTAATTGTACACCATAAGCTCCAATATGCTGAGTAATTCCACCTGACTCACCTGCAATTACATTTTCTTTACGGATGTTATCCAATAAAGATGTTTTACCGTGATCCACGTGACCCATTACCGTAACAATTGGTGCGCGTTCAACTAAATCTTCTGGTTTGTCTTCAACTTTTTCAATGGCATCTTCAATACCTGTATCAACAAACTCTACCTCGAAACCAAATTCTTCAGCTACAATACTTAATGTTTCTGCATCCAAACGTTGGTTCATGGTAACCATCATTCCAAGCGACATACATGCTGAAATAATTTGTGTTACGGGAACGTCCATCATCGTAGACATTTCACTTGCAGTAACAAATTCTGTTACTTTTATAATTTTACTTTCAGCAGCTTCGGCTTGTTGATCTTTAGCTGTTTGTTCTCTATGTAGATCTCTTTTGTCTCTACGATATTTAGCACCTTTTCCTCTACTAGATTTACCCTGTAGTTTCTCTAAGGTTTCACGTATTTGTTTTTGTACATCCTCCTCACTAGGCTCTTCTTTAACAGTCGTCCTTCTGCCTTTAGCGGCACCAGGTTTTCCTTTAAATCTATCGTTTCCTCCTCTTGCAGTTGTAGTAGAAGCCGCACCTCCAGTACCTGGAGCTCCCGCTTTACTAATTCTGCGTCGTTTTTTCTTATTAGCGAGTCCAGCCTTATCAGCTTTCTTCTTATCGTCAACTTTCTTCTTAGGTTTATTGAACTGAGATAAATCGATTTTCTCTCCAGCAATTTTTGGACCTGAAAGTTTTTGGTATTGAGTTTCTAATTTCACCTCTTCTATTGGTGCATCAGGATCTCTAGGAGCTTCTTTTTTTGGTTCCGGCTTTTTAGTTTCAACCTTTACGGGTTCAACTTTTGTCGTCTCGGTTTTCTTTGAGCTTTCTACCTTTGGTTTTTCGGTAGGTTTCTCTACTTCCTTTTCAGGTGTTTTTTCAACTACTTGCTCTTTAGGTTTTTCAGGTGCTTTTTCGGCAACTTTCTCAGCGACTTTTTCAACTGGCTTCTCAACTTTAACCTCTTCTTCTTTTTTAGCAGGAGCTTCAACAGCCTTTTTCTTTGGCTCCAAGTCAATTTTTCCAACTTGTTTTGTACCTGCTAAAGTAGCTTTAGCTTTTACAACTTCGGCTTCTTTGGCTCTAGCCTCAGCCTCCCTTTTCGCTCTTGCTTGCTCTCTTTCTTCAAGCTCACGTTCACGCTGTTCCTTCAAGGCTTCTTTTTCCTTTTGCTTAGCCTCACTAACTTCTTGAGACGCCATTTTTTTGTTGGCATCTGTTTGAAATTCGTCGGAAAGAACTTGGTAAACCTCGTTTGAAATCTTTGTAGTTGGACGTTTCTCTATCTCAACACCTTTGGAATCCAAGAATTCCACGGCGCGGTCTAAAGAAATATTCAACTCGCGTAATACTTTATTTAATCTAATTGTTTCAGCCATAAATCGCTTTAATATAACCTAAAAATTGTTATTCTTCAAATTCTTCTCTAAGAATTCTAATAACATCTAAAATTGTTTCTTCTTCTAAATCTGTTCTCTTTACTAAATCTGCCACTTCTTGTTCTAGGATGCTTTTGGCAGTGTCTAAACCAGCTTTGCTAAACTCAGCAATAATCCAGCTTTCTATTTCGTCTGTGAATTCAGATAACTCCACATCTTCTTCAGCACCTTCTCTAAACACATCAATTTCGTAACCAGTCAGTTGTCCGGCTAAACGAATATTGTGTCCTCCACGTCCAATTGCTTTACTAACTTCCTCAGGTTTTAAAATAGCTTCGGCACGTTTATTCTCTTCATCTATTTTAACAGAAGTTACACGAGCAGGGCTTAGAGCTCTAGTAATATACAACTGTAAGTTGGTTGTATAATTAATTACATCTATATTTTCGTTCCCAAGTTCACGTACTATTCCATGAATTCTAGAACCTTTCATTCCTACACAAGCTCCTACAGGATCTATTCTGTCATCATAAGAATCTACGGCTACTTTTGCTTTTTCACCTGGAATTCTAACTACTTTTTTAATGGTAATCAATCCGTCGAATACTTCTGGGATTTCTTGTTCGAATAATTTCTCTAAGAAAATTGGAGAAGTACGAGACATTATAATTGTAGGCTTATTTCCTTTTAACTCTACACTTTCAACAATTCCACGAACATTATCTCCTTTTCTAAAAAAGTCTGAAGGAATTTGTTTTTCCTTAGGTAGTATAATTTCGTTACCATCATCATCTAATAGAATAACAGCTCTGTGACGTATATGATGCACTTCGGCTGTATAAATCTCTCCGATTTGATCTTTAAATTGCTTATAAATATTTGTATTATCGTGTTCGTGTATTTTTGAAATTAAATTTTGTCTTAATGCTAAAATAGAACGACGTCCTAAGTCGATTAACTTCACTTCTTCCGACACATCCTCACCTACTTCGAAGTCTGGCTCAATTTTGCGTGCTGCTGATAAAGATATTTCTTGATTTGGATCTTCAACTTCACCATCAGCAACCACAACTCTATTTCTCCATATTTCTAAATCGCCTTTATCAGGGTTTATAATTATATCAAAATTGTCGTCGTCTCCAAATTTCTTTTTTAGGGCATTTCTAAACACATCTTCAAGAATCGCCATTAACGTTACACGATCAATAAATTTGTCGTCTTTGAATTCTGAAAACGATTCAATTAACGCAAGATTTTCCATATCTTTTTTGAATTAAAATTTTATCATAACTTTTGCTTCAACTATATCTTTATAGGCTATTTCTGCCTTATTCTGTACAGTAACCTTCCCCTTACCAACCGGTTTAGGTTCTCTAGATTCCCACTGTACAACAATATGATTGTCTGTTGCGTCTAAAAGATCTGCTTCTATAACTTTATCGTTAGTTTTAATTTCTAAAGTTCTACCAACATTTTTTTTATACTGTCTTACATTCACCAAAGGAGACGTTGCTCCTGCAGAGGCTACTTCTAAAGAAAAATCTTGTTCTTCTCTATCTAAATTATGTTCTATGGCACGACTAACAAACATACAGTCTTCCACGGTAACTCCAGTATCCCCATCAATGACAATCTTTATACTATTGTCTTCTGAAATAGTCAGGTCGATTAAAAACAAATGTTGTTTTTCTTCTAAACCTTCTTTTAATAAATTTTCGACAGTTGTTCTAAACATTTCTTGGTATAAAAAGAGGGGACTTTACGTCCCCTCATATCTCTTAATTCTTACAACGGTGCAAATATACAATTTTTTATTGAAATACAATGCAAATTAGGCACTTTCATAATTAAACGAAATATTTACTTCTTCATAAGCCGTATTGCCTCGCTCCATTATACCACTGATTATTAACTTTAAACAAGCGCAGCTTTATTTAAGCGTTTACACACGGGTTGATCAGTTTGGTTTTACAATTAAATTAATCATCCAAGGCATAACACCTCGTTTTTAAGTGGTCATTAAACCACTAAAAAACAAGGTTTTCTAGTTTAAACACCTTCTGAAATCCATAAAACCAAAAGTCCGTTTATTAGCAATTAACTTAAGTTTCTTTTAGGACACGTTAGCCGATTCCAATTAGTAATTACCTTTAGTTTTTTTCAATCCTACATAATAACTCCAATTGGACTTCTCAATATAGTTTTATTTTCTTATTTTTAAAGAACCAATTTTCAAAAAACCTAAAAACCAACCATGAAAAAAATCCTTGTACCCACAGATTTCTCAACAGAAGCTGAAAACGCTCTAAAAGTAGCTGCACAATTAGCCAAAAGATATGATGGTGAGATTTACTTAATTCACCTATTAGAACTTCCATTAACTCAAATAGACGCTCTTAGTCAGCAAAGCGAATTGCCTGAAGCCATGTTTTTCATGAAGTTGGCACACAAAAAATTCAAAGAGATATTAGCTAAAGATTATCTAAAAGGCATTAAAGTTCATGATATAGTTGATTTCAACCAATCTTTCACCGGAATTTCTAAAATAGCCAAAGAAAAAGGTGCCGATTTAATAGTTATGGGATCTCACGGCGCTAGCGGATTTAAAGAAATGTTTATTGGTTCCAATACTGAAAAAGTAGTTAGAACAGCAGACGTACCAGTACTAGTTATTAAAAATGAACACAAGAACTTTGCCCTTCATGATATCGTTTTTGCATCGGACTTTAAAAAAGACAGTAAAGAAACATATAGACAAGCCACAGAATTAGCAAAAGCATTCCATGCCAAATTACATTTGCTATTGGTTAATACAGCAAGCAACTTTACTACCACTACAGAAGCCAAAGCCAGAATCTTAGATTTTATTGCTGATTATGACTATAAGAATTACACTATTAATATATTTAACGACGAAAACGTAGAACAAGGCATTTTAAATTTCTCTCATATTATTAGTGCCGACTTAATTGGAATAAGCACCCATGGCAGACAAGGCATTGCTCACTTTTTAAACGGCAGCATTAGTGAGGACTTGGTTAACCACGCAAATAGACCGGTAATAACTTTTAAAATATAAAATACACTAAGCAACAACAAAGCCTTTCAATTAATTTTGAAAGGCTTTGTTGTCTATACTGCAATTCATCGTCATGACTCACTTTCCCATAAACCAGATTTAACCAATTACAACTATGATTAAAAACAAAAAATCCCAATCAAATAAATGATTGGGATTTCAACTTTACAGTTGGCCTACTAGGGCTCGAACCTAGACTCTTCTGGACCAAAACCAGACGTGTTGCCAGTTACACCATAGGCCATAGCGCAATTGAGTTTGCAAATTTAAAACAAACTTTGATTTGTACAAGTGTTTTTTGAAAAAAATTTTCAATTAATATATAACGTTTCCTTAAAACCATTTCTGATAACATATTTATTGTTAAATTCGCCTCGTTAACAAACATAGAATCTATGACACATTTAAGCTTTAAAAAATGGAATACCTTATTAGGTTGGTTCTCCTTTTTAATTGCATTAGTAACTTACAGCTTAACAGTAGAACCTACGGTAAGCTTTTGGGATGCTGGAGAGTACATCTTAACCTCTTCAAAACTACAGGTTGGTCATCCCCCAGGAGCGCCACTTTTTCAAATGTTTGGTGCATTCTTTTCTGTGTTTGCCATGGAACAAAGCCAAATAGGTTTATTCATGAATTTAATGAGTGCCGTATCAAGTGCATTTACTATTCTATTTATGTTTTGGACCATCTCTTTACTGTTAACAAAATTGGTAAAGATGAATGGTGAATTCACCCAAAGCAAAAAAATAGCTGTGCTTGGATCTGCTTTTGTTGGAAGTTTAGCTTTTACTTTTACCGATTCGTTTTGGTTTAATGCCGTAGAAACTGAAGTTTACGCCATGGCCACCTTAATTATGGCTGTGTTGTTTTATTTAGGCTTACGTTGGGAAAAAGACATGGACAAGCCTCGTGGGAATAAGTGGCTTATTCTTATTTCCTTTATAATTGGACTTTCATTTGGAGTTCACTTTATGGGACTTTTAACTATTCCTGCTATTGGATTAATCTACTTCTTTAAAAACTACAAAACGGTTACTGTAAAGAATTTCATTATAGCTAATGTTGTTTCGGCAGCCATATTATTGTTCATCTTTAAATTGCTTCTACCAAACGCATTGAAATTCTTTAGTGCCTTTGAAATATTTTTCGTGAACTCCGTTGGCTTACCTTTTAACTCAGGGACAGTTATAGCAGGACTACTAGTAATTGCGGCATTCTATTTTGGAATAAAATATACACATCAAAAAAACTACAAACATTTAAATACTGGAATTTTATGTTTGATGTTTATTTTCATCGGGTTCTCATCATGGTTAATGTTACCAATCCGTGCTAACGCCAATGTGGTGGTTAACGAAAATAACCCATCAGATGCTAGAGAACTTTTAGCGTATTACAATTTAGAACAATATCCTGAAACACACTTGTTTTATGGCCCCCTGTTTACCGATCAATATTCTGGTTTAGATGCAAACGAACCTTATATTGACGATAAACCAAACTACGAAAAAGATTATAAAACTGGAAAATACGTTATTATTAACGATTGGAAAAACGCCAAACAAAACTACAATCACGAACACGCTTCCATTCTTCCTCGTATGTGGAGTCAGGAAAATGCAGTTAATTATATGCTATTTTCTGGATACTTAGATTTTAGATTAAAACCTGAATACCAAATGGAAAACGAATTGCGCACCATGGTTTCAGAATTTAAAACCGACGTTCAGAAAGGATTAGTAGATTATGAAGATTATCATGCCTTTTTAAAGCAATTTGGACAATATATTACCGTTGAAAAACCATCTTTAGGAAGCAATATATCTTATTTGTTAGAATACCAATTAGGGTACATGTATTGGAGGTACTTTTTATGGAATTTTGTTGGAAAACAAGACGACATACAAGGAAGATATGATAATCATGGTAATTGGTTAAGCGGTATAAAACCAATTGACGAATGGCACCTAGGTTTTTCGCAAGATAATTTACCTAGCGATGTGAAAAACAATAAAGGTAGAAACACATACTACTTTTTACCTTTAATTTTAGGACTGTTTGGATTGTTCTTTTTATTTAACAGAGATAAGAAAACTTTCTGGACGATGTTGGTATTCTTCTTATTTACAGGAATAGCTATCCAATTTTACACCAATGTAAGACCGTTTGAACCTAGAGAGCGAGATTACTCTGTTGTAGGATCATTTTACGTATTTGCCCTTTGGATTGGATTTGGGGTTTATGCTATTTTCGATATTTTAAGAAAATATACAACTTCTAATTTTTTAGCACCAGCCATTAGTTTAGTCTGTCTTGTTTTAGTACCAGGAATTTTAGCTGCCAACAACTGGGACGACCACGACAGATCGGGAAAATATACAGCACAATCCATGGCTAGAAAGTATTTGGATTCTTGTGCTGAAAACGCCATTCTATTCACTATTGGAGATAATGATACATTTGCACTATGGTATGCCCAAGAAATAGAAGGTTACAGAACTGATGTTCGAATTATAAACACTAGTTTATTCCAAACAGATTGGTATATAGATCAGATGAAACGCAAAGCTTATGAAAGTGATCCGATTCCTTCGCAGCTAACACATGAGCAATATAAATATGGTACCAGAGATTACATCATGAAAAGAGAAATCTCTAAGGATACTATGGACATAAAAGATTTTATGAACTTTGTTTCAAGTGAAAATCCTAGAACAAAATTCAAATATATCTTAGAACAACAAGGAGAAGATCCTAACTTTTATCCGTCTCAGTTAGTAAACTCGAACTACTTCCCGGTGGAGAACATTCGTGTGCCAGTGAACAAAGAAAATGCCATAAAGTATGGTATAGTAAAAGAAAAAGATGCCCATGAGATGGTTGATTATTTAGATGTAAAAATTACTGATAATGCTATCTTCAAAAACCGATTATTAATGCTAGACATCATAGCTAATAACGATTGGAAACGTCCTATTTATTTTACAGGTGGCGCATTTGGAAATGAAGATTACATTTGGATGAAAGATTACTTACAACTTGATGGAATGTGCTATAAGTTAGTACCTATAAAAACTCCGGTTGATAGAGCCAACCCGTTTGATATGGGACGTGTTGATAGTGAGTTAATGTATGAAAAAGTTGTTAAATGGGGATGGGGAAATAGCGGAAGTCCAGATATTTACCACGATACAGAAACTAGAAAAAACTCAATTACCTATAGAGGAAATTTAGCCCGTTTAGCTGAACAACTAATCGTAGAAAACAAATTAACAAAAGCTGAAGAAATAGCAGATATTGCTATGGATAATATGCCTGTTGAGTTTTTTGGATACTATACCTTATTAGAGCCATATATTGGAATTTATTACGAAGTAGACTCTAAAGAAAAAGCAGAAAAACTCTTTATGGATGTCTCTAAAAAGTATCAAGAGAATTTAATTTATTACAGCAAACTAGAGGTTGAAAAACAATACAAGTTGCTTGAAGATATTTTAACCGATATAGAACGCTACAAAGGGATCTTAAATGTTTTACAAGATTACGACAAGGATTTTTATTCTGAACAAGCCAAAGTATTTACTAATTACTTAAACCTATTTAGTCACTTCTATGAAGGTATGGAAACAGAATCCGTACCTCAACCAAATTTGGATAGAGTTCAAGAAATGGAATTAGACAGTTTGTTACTTGACTTAAATAATAATTAAATCATGGAATTTATTCCAGCCAAGCTTCCTCTGTTTGTTAAACATATATTTCCAAAATACACTTGGAATCTACCAACAGAGGAGTTGGTTATATATCTTACTTTTGACGACGGTCCAACTCCTGAAGTAACTACTTGGACCCTAGAAGTACTAGAACAGTATCAGGCAAAAGCCACTTTTTTCTGCGTTGGGAACAATGTTGAAAAACATTCAGACATTCTTCTAAAAATAGCTGAAAAAGGGCATACAATAGGGAATCATACCTACAACCACCCTAAAGGCTGGAGAACTTCAACAGAGGCTTATTTGAAGAATGTACAACAAGCTCAAAATATCATTAATTTTCAGTTACAAAAACTAGGAAACAACCAAGCATCTACAAGCAGTTATCAGACATCAAAAAACCACAAACTATTTCGTCCGCCCTATGGGCAAATTACAAAAAAACAAGGGCGAAAATTAATGGGGTTAGGGTATAAAATTATAATGTGGAGTGTTTTATCTATAGACTGGAGCGAAAATATCACTAAAGAAAAGGCTTTGAAAAATGTTATTAAAAATGCTAAAAACGGAAGTATTGTAGTCTTTCATGACAGCGAAAAAGCTTCAGAGAGTATGCAGTATGCTTTACCGCGTGTATTGGAACATTTTAGCAAGAAAGGATATTGCTTTAAAGCATTAGATGGAAATCTGTTAAGTAGCTAAACATATTCTTGCATAATTCCAATTAAGGTATTGGCATCTTGTTGGCCACTATGGCGCCATTTCATTTCGCCATTCTTATAAATAATTAATGTTGGTAAGCCTTTCACCCTAAGAGCTTCAGCCAATTCCCTGTTTTTATCCACATCAATTTTTATAACTTTAGCCTTATTTCCTAAGGCAGCCGCTACATCTCTAAGTATAGGGTTCATAGCAACAGATTGATCATTCCATTCGGTAAAAAAATCGAGTAATACAGGAATGTCTATATCTATAAGTTCTCCAAATTTTGACATACTTTTAAAGTTTTAAGCCAAGTGGCTATATACAAACCTACGTATTTTTTTCATAAATTGTATATATGCCTTATAAATAGTATGTTTCCATACGGTTACGAAATTTAAGTAAGCTATTTTGGAATAATAAAAAAACGGTTTGTTTTTAGCTAAGGTCATTACCTTTTTTAAGTTCAATAACTGTTATTTCTGGCCAAATACCAACTCTTCCTGGGTACGCTAGAAAACCAAATCCTCTGTTTACATTAATATACTGACCCTTTTCTTTATATATTCCAGCCCAATATTTATATCGCCATTTTATCGGGCTCCACTTTACCCAGCCAGGAATTTCTATACCGAATTGCATACCGTGGGTATGGCCACTTAAAGTTAATTGGTATTTATAGTCATCGTCTATAACCACATCTTCCCAATGTGATGGATCATGGCTCATTAAAATTTTAAAGTCGTTTTTGTTAATTTTTTCAGCTGCCTTCTTTAAATCACCTGCCTTTTTAAAGCCTCCTCTACCCCAGTTTTCAACACCAACTAAAGCGATACGCTCTCCATTTTTTTCAATAAATCGACTGTCGTTTAAAAGAAGATCGAAGCCTATCTCTTTTTGGATTTGTTTTAGTTCCTCTAGATTATTTTGTTTTTCCTCTTCAGTATTCCAATCAACATAATCGCCATAATCGTGGTTTCCAAGGACCGCATATTTCCCGTCTTTGGCTTTTAATTTTCTAAACACATCCATCCATGGAATCATTTCAGATGATCTATTGTTGACCAAATCACCTGTAAAAAATATAGCATCAGATTTCTGTTGATTTACTAGCTCTACAGCATACTTTATTTTCTCTCTATCATCTAAACTACCTGAATGAATATCGCTTAATTGGGTGATTTTATATCCGTCAAATGCAGCAGGTAAATCATCGAAATATAACTTATACGACAAAACACGAAAATTGTACTTTCCTTCATACATACCGTACAGCAATGAAGAAAATGGGATAGCTGCTAAACCAAGTGCCATCTGACTTACAAACTTTCTACGAGAAGGGATTTGAAAACTTTTTTTAGATGGAGAAAACTTATGGTATAAACCCGACATAAACCGAATTATATCCTCACTAAATAAAATAGGAACAAGGACCAAACCAAACGACATAAAAGCTAATAAAAGTCCGAAGGCTTGATTTTTAGGCGGAGACAGGACACGACCACTAGAAGCTCCTACAAATTGAAACAAGAAGTTCCCTACTACCACAAAGCCAATTATCATAAAAGCAAAGTAGAACCACCTATTTTTAGTAAGGGTTTTTATTGCTTGATAACCATAAACAACAAAAAATATATAAGCTATTATAAAAAGTATCCAACGCAATGTTTCTAAAATTTACTCAAAGATGATAAGATTCGATAGATTTAGAATACTCCTGCTTCTGAGAATATATTTTCCCAACTTTTATAACGTATTTTTTTAAAGAGAATTTGTGAATCTAATTTAAAATAAAAACCATAAAAAATTACTTGAGGTAATTTATCCCAATATTTTTATGAAAAATTTAACGTTAACTTTTCGGTATATCCTACGATTATTGGAGATAGGCTAGATGTCATGCTGGTGGGAAAATAGATGCACCATTTGCAAGGAGTAATCAGATACAACATTTTTTATTGCTTTTATGCTCTATATTAATATATGGCACTCGGCAGTCTTCTAAGGTTATATTGCGATGCCATTACTTCTCCATAGGCTCCACAAGATTTTATGGCAATGATATCTCCTCTTGTGGTTGTTGGTAAAAGTAAAGCTTTCCCAAAACAATCCGAAGATTCGCAAATTGGACCGACAACATCATATCGTTCCTTTATTTTAATCACTGAAGTTAGATTCTCTATCTTATGAAAAGCTTGATATAACGCTGGTCTTATTAATTCCGTCAGCCCTGCATCAATAATAATAAACTTGGTGTTTACCCCCTCTTTTACATATAGAGCCTTACTGATCAACGTTCCGCATTGTCCTACTATAGAACGTCCCAACTCAAAGTGCAATTCTTGCCCAGGTCTTAGTTCCAAAAAATCATGGAACAATTTAAAATAAGATTTAAAGTTTGGAACCAATTCTTGTTCTGGATTTTCATAGTTGATTCCTAACCCTCCTCCAACATTTATATGATCGACAACTATTTGATGTTGGTAAAACCATTGTTGAATTTCATTTATACGTAAACAAAGTCCTTTAAAGTTACTTAATTCCGTTATTTGAGAACCAATATGAAAGTGTAAACCTATCAATCTTATATTTTTGAGGGTTTTTAATATTTGCATCACATTTTCAAGTTCCCAACGATTAATCCCAAACTTATTTTCCTCCAAACCTGTGGAAATGTAATGATGTGTACTGGCAGCAACATTTGGATTAATTCGCAATGCAATATCTGCAATCTTATTTTTGGCTTGAGCCAATTCATCAATTACTATCAATTCAGGAATTGATTCACAATTAAAGCAAAAAATATTGTTGTCTAATCCAATATTGATTTCTTCATCAGACTTACCCACTCCTGCAAAAACAATTTTTTCTGGTTTAAAGCCTGTTTCTATTGCTCTAGTAACTTCATTACCACTTACGCAATCGGCACCCAATCCATAGGTCTTAATTGTGTTTAATATTTTAATATTTGAATTTGCTTTTAGAGCATAATGGATATTATAATTATACTTACTTGATTCCTTTATTACAACATTTAAGGTGTATTGTAATAATTTCAAATCATAATAATAAAATGGAGTGGACGTATTTTTAAAACGCTCTATAATTTCAGGACTAAACATATTATGATAAGGTAGAATTAAGTGCTGTCAACGCTTCTTTTTTATGTTGGTCTTCAACTAAGATAGATACATTATGTCTGCTTCCACCATAGGATATCATTCGAACCGGTATATTCTCCAAGGCCTTAAAAATAATTGCTGCATACCCCTTACTTTCAGCTATAAAATCTCCTACTACACAGATTATGGTATGATCTTTTTCTATTTCAACTTTTCCATACTTTCTCAATTCGTCAACAATATCGGTCAGATAATTATTATTATCAATAGTTATAGAGACCGCTACTTCAGAAGTAGTAATCATATCTATTGAGGTTTTGTAGATTTCAAATATTTCAAACACTTTTCGCATAAAACCGTGCGCCAGAAGCATTCTATCGCTCTTTATTTTTATTGCTGTTATTCCGTCCTTTGCTGCAATAGCTTTAATGCCCAAATCATTGGTTTTACTTGTAATTAAAGTACCATAAGAATCAGGTTGCATGGTGTATTTTAATCGAACGGGTATATTGGCTACTTTAGCCGGATTTATAGTTGCGGGATGTAGAATTTTAGCTCCAAAATATGCTAGCTCAGCGGCCTCTTCAAAAGATATATCGGTCAATGATTTTGTATTATCGATAATCCTGGGATCATTATTGTGCATCCCGTCAATGTCTGTCCAAATTTGAATTTCTTTCGCTTGAATGGCTACTCCAATCAGGGAAGCTGTATAATCACTTCCTCCTCTATTAAGGTTATCAATCTCCCCAAAGTTGTTTCTGGCAATAAATCCTTGGGTTATGAACAATGTATCATCTGCGTAAATATTGATTTCTCTATGTAAATTCTCTTTGATATAAAAGAAATCAGGCTCACCATCCTTATCTGTACGCATAAAATTTAAAGCGGGAATAAGTACTGATTTTATGTTATTCTCACTCAAATAACAATGAAATAATGCGGTTGAAATCAACTCACCTTGTGCCACTATCGATTTTTCCCCAAAACTCGTAAACAAATCTTGTGCATAATTTTTAATATCATTGAAATGAAACAAGATTAACTTGCGGCCTTTTTCCCTGTAACTAGCTGATAGAAATAATTCGTTTACAAGATTTAAATATTTCTCTTCTAAGTTGTCAATTAGGCTATGTGCTTCCTTGACTTTACGCTTATATAAACAATTAGTGATTTTTACCAATTCATTCGTGGTACCCGACATAGCGGATAGTACGACTATTTTCGGCTCTACATTACTCACCAATTTTGCTACATCCCTTATTTTATCCACACTCCCAATAGAAGTGCCTCCAAATTTTAAAACTATCATTGATTATTTTTTTATTTCTAATTCTTTAATATTCTAAGTTCAACTCATAGATTCAACTCAAATTAAAAATTCCTTGGGGCTAGCCCCAAAAGATTGGCCCAGTGCTAAATTTGTTTTGTGAAAAAATATAAACAACTTAACCGAGAGCAAAGATACCAAATAACAGAATAGATTCACAGCCATAGGATTAATAAAAAATTTAACCATCCGTTAAGATTTGAGACTACCTAAAACAAAGCCTTAATTACTAAGCATCTAACTTTGTAATTCTAAGAAAACACCCAAGTTTTAATGGGTAATAAAGTGTCTATAAAGGTACTTATTAGTTAAATTACTAAGTGTTTTTTTTATGTCATACTAGTTAAAGCTAGTTATACACATCTTACAACTATAGCATAATACAATCAAATTTACTATTCTCGAACACCAGATGAAATGAACTTCAACGGATTCCGTTTATTAATTAATCTCAAATTTATTATATTAGCTTGCTAACTAACCAAATACCTATGTTTTTTCGAATATTTACCCTTTTCGTATTCATTACGTACGTCCCATTTTCAGTAAAAGCACAAAATAAAACTGATATTATAAATGAATCTATAGATTCAATAATTCAAACTGCTAAAAACTTACCTGTTGAAGATAAAATTAAGCTTCTAAACAGTAAAGCAGGGGAATACAGATACATTAAAAGCACACGTAAACTTTTAAATAAAGCCATTAATATTTCAAAGGAATCTAATGATAATAAGCTCTTAGCCATATCTTATTATTCTTTAGGTAATTATTATTTCTATAATACCCGACTAGACTCAGCCATGATTTATTTTAATAAATCTAGTGATTTCCTAAAAGATATTGATTTACCGAGTTTGAAAGCATCGATACTTATAAGTAAAGGTGGGATATATAGAAAAAACGGAAATGCATCTTTGGCTATATCTACCTTATTAGAATCTAAAAAAATATTAGATAAAATTGACACCCTGAGTTTGGATCAGGAACAACGAGAAAAAAACAAAGGACAAAACCTGGTTTTAAATAACACACTTGCCAATTATTATAATCAGATGGAGGAATATGACAAAGCCTTGAATTATTATGATTTGGCATTTAAGTCTGCATTACAACTTGGTTCAAAAATTAATGCCGGAATTATTATTGCTAATAAGGGGGATCTATTGTTAAAACTAGGAGAATTTGAAGAAGCATTAAACCTTCAAGTAGAAGGTAAAAAACTAAAAGAGGAAGGGAATGCACCAATGCGAATTATTATCAATTCAGATTTAAATATAGGTCATGCAAATTTAAATTTGAAACATTATGATGAAGCCCTAGTATACCTCAATAGAGCCTATGAGTTTTATAAAAAAGATAATATTCAACCTAAACTTTATGAAGTTTTACTATACAGAGGAACCCTATATCATGAATTAAATAACAACAAGTTGTCGGCTGAAGATTGTGAAGAATCTAAACGAATAGCAACCAAACAAAATGACATAGAATATGTAACTAAAGCCTGTGAATGTTTATACAAAACTTATAAATCATTAGGGATGTATAATAAAGCTCTATTAAATCACGAAGACTACTTAAAGGCTAAAGATTCTGTTTTTAACACAGAAAACGTAAAAAAACAAACCCAGCTAGAAATGCAATATGAGTTTGATAAAAAACAAGAATTACAAGAACTCACACTAAAAGCTAAAGAAAAAGAAAGTCAACTTTATTCTTATTTGGCGTTTGCCGGACTTTTAACCGCATCCTCGTTAGGGTTCTTTTATTATAAAAACAGAAGAAAAAACATGTTGTTAGCCAAACAAAAGGTTTTATTAGAAGCTTCTATCGATGAAAAAAACACCCTTTTAAAGGAAGTACATCATCGTGTAAAAAATAGTTTTCAAATTGTATCCTCATTACTATATCTTCAATCTGAAAACACAGAAGATAAAGAAGCGAAAATTGCTATTAAGGAAGCTGAAAACAGAGTACGATCGATGGTGCTTGTACATCAAAAATTGTATAACAAAGAAGAACTAGTAGGTATTAACTCCAAGGAATATATTACCGATTTAGTAAAAGATATTTTTGAAAGCCATCAGTTTCAAGAAAAACCTATCAATTACCAATTAGATATTGAATCTTTAGTTTTAGACATTGAAACCATAACACCAATCGGGTTAATTTTAAATGAACTTATAATAAATGCTTTAAAACATGCTTTTAATGAAGTAACAGATACTAGCAAAATCACCATTTTATTTAAAAAGGAAAAGGATGCACTTATTTTAAAAGTTACAGATAATGGCCAAGGGTTTGAAGGTGAAATAAAAAACACCTCCTTTGGTATTATGTTAATGAAAGCTTTATCTAAAAAACTAAAGGCTACTTTAAATTATAATTCAGAACTTGGTTCAGGAACAGAAGCTATACTACAAATTAAAAAGTTTAAAGTATTGTCTTAAATATTAATAAAACCTATTTCCATTTACTAAAAAAAAGAGGTCATTCACTTATTTTTTTAAACATTTCGCTTAGTTTTAAAGTAGTTTTATTACAATTAAAATCCACATTTTGAAATCTATAAGTATATATATAGTAGAGGATGAACCATTAATAGTATCCACTATTGAAACTGCTTTATTAAAGCAAGGTTTTAAAGTGTTTGGTGATGCCGAAGATGTAACAACTGCATTAAAAAACATTACCATTCACCAGCCTGATTTAATTTTATTAGACATACAATTAGCTGGAGCAAAGGATGGTGTAGACTTAGCGCTAGAATTAGACAAACAGCAAATACCATACATTTTCCTCACCTCACAAACTGATCCGGAAACCATAGAACGAGTTAAGGAAACCCAACCTTTAGGTTATATTGTAAAACCATTTACAGAACAAAGCCTACGAAGTAACATTGAATTAGCATGGCACAAATACGAAGTACAACATGCTGGCTTTTTAATTCTAAAATCGGATGGACGCACCCATAAAGTGAATCAAAATAGTATTTTATACTTAAAAGCTTTTGATAATTATTGTTATGTATATACTACAACACGATCCTATTTAGTTCCGCACACCCTAAAGTACATGTCGGAACAACTGTGTGATACTCTATTTGTTCAAACCCATCGTTCGTATTGGGTAAATCTCAACCATATTGATGGTGTAGAAAACAACAAACTTTTCCTAAAAACCGAACCAATTCCAATAAGCGCTTCACAAAAAAACCTAGTAATGTCTAGGTTAAAACACTCTTAATTTCGTTTAACTGCATTCACTAAAAAAATAGAGGTGTTGGCTAAATGCAATCTTCAATAATCTAATTAGGGAGTAATTTTATTGTGCTATTAATCTCACGGAATTTAATTCCCAATAATTTATTCTCATGAAAAAAAATTACCTTTTTCTAATCATTATTTTATTTTCACACTTCAGTTTTTCACAAGCAACTAACGATGATTGTGCCAACTCTCAAAACATTATCATTTCAACAGCTCAGACAACCACTAATTTTGTTATTGTAGATGCGGCAATTAATAATGAAGAAGGCTGCACTGGAACTACATCAGACTTTATAGATATTTGGTACGATTTCACCATGCCAGTAAATGGTAACCTATATGTAAACGGTACTATTTCCTGGAATCGGTTTGCTCTCTATGATAGTTGTGGTGGTACAGAAATACAATGCGGTGATAGCAATCAACTATTTACAGGACTAAGTGCCGGGACTAATTATAAACTACGTGTATTTAGATATAGTTCCAGAGCAGATGATGGGTATTTAAGTTTTACCACCCAAGCTTTTGAAGAAGTTACTAACGATGATTGTGCTACTGCAGAAAACATTGCAGTTACAACAAGTGAATCTACGGTTAATTTTAACATTGGTGGTGCTACTATTAACAATGAAGAAGGCTGCTCAGGTTCAACAACATCCGAATATGCAGATATCTGGTACGACTTTACTATGCCAGTAAATGGTAACCTATATGTAAACGGTACTATTTCTTGGAATCGGTTTGCTCTCTATGATAGCTGTGGTGGTTCAGAAATACAATGCGGTGATAGCAATCAACTATTTACAGGACTAAGTGCCGGGACTAATTATAAACTACGTGTATTTAGATCTAGGTCTAGAGCAGATGATGGCTACTTAAGTTTTACCATTCAAGCTTACGAGGAAGTTGCTAACGACGACTGTGCGAATGCTGAAAACATAGTAGTTACAACTAGCGAATCTACAGTTAACTTTAATATTGGTGGTGCTACTATTAACAATGAAGAAGGTTGTACTGGAACTACTTCTAACTTTGTAGATATTTGGTACGATTTTACTATGCCAGTTAATGGCAACCTATATGTAAACGGTACCATTTCCTGGAATCGGTTTGCTCTCTATGATAGCTGTGGTGGTTCAGAAATACAATGCGGTGATAGCAATCAACTATTTACAGAACTAAGTGCCGGCACTAATTATAAATTACGCCTATTTAGGTACAGTTCCAGAGCAGATGATGGCTACTTAAGTTTTACCATTCAAGCCTATGAAGAGGCTCCTAATGACGACTGTGCGAATGCCGAAAACATAGTAGTGACAACAGACCAATCAACCATACACTTTAATATTGGTGGTGCTTCCATCAATAACGAAGCAGGTTGTACTGGAACTACTTCTGAATATGCAGACATTTGGTACGATTTTACCATGCCAGTAAATGGCAACCTATACGTAAACGGAACCATTTCTTGGAATCGATTTGCTCTATATGATAGCTGTGGAGGTTCAGAAATTCAATGTGGAGATAGCAATCAACTATTTACAGGACTAAGTGCCGGGACTAATTATAAATTACGTGTATTTAGATCTAGGTCTGGAGCAGATAATGGCTACTTAAGTTTTACCATTCAGGCTTTTGAAATTATAAATAATGACGATTGTGCTTCCGCAGAAAACATTGTAGTTACAGACACGCCTACTACTGTTCACTTTGGAATTGCAGGAGCTAACATTAATAATGAAATTGGGTGCGCTGGAAGTCCTGCTCAAGACTTTGCAGATGTTTGGTATGAATTTACTATGCCAATTAATGGGTATCTAGTTATTAATGGTACTATTTCATGGAATAAATTTGCCTTATACGATGCCTGTAACGGAACAGAATTGGCTTGTTTTGACAGTTCCGGTAATGTACCTGGACTAACTAGTGGAACAGTTTATAAACTACGTGTTTTTAGAACCTTAGCACATGTAGACAATCAAGCTTATAAAAGTTTCACCATTCATAGTACCTCAACATTAAGCAGCAACGATGTGGCAATAGAAAACAACATTCGAATATATCCTAATCCTGCAAAAGATTTTATTCATATTTCTAATATCGAGGATCAAAAGATTCAAGCAATTCATTTATTTAATATGCTAGGAAAAGAAGTGCTTCGTACTACATCTAAAAAAATAGATATAAGTAATTACACTTCAGGAATATACCTAGTAAAAATTACGACAGAGAAAGGATCAATCACTAAAAAAATAGTGATAGAATAATATTAAAGACGCTATTAATTGAAGTTTGAGGAGGGGAGGATTAAGTAACATTATGAATCCCCTTTTTTTTAATCTCCCTATGACCCAGGTAAGGTTTGTTCATCCTGGTTGTTTATCAAAACATACCAAAAGCTAACTAAGCCAAAAAAAATATCACACCTTAAACCACAAGCCCCTTAACAAGCTGATTACACCACTATTAACTACATCATCCCATTCACTAAATAAAAAAGCCCATTCACTAAGAAGAACCAATGAACCCCCGAAAGTTTTATTACATTGAAGTAAATTATATCAGATGAAACTAAATTACAACACTTTTTCACTTGTATTACTCTTTGTTTTTTTAACGCCAAGTTTGGTTTTTCCAAAAGTCAATGACGTATTATCTAATACAAACATTTTATCGAGTACAGGTGTTTTAATAACAGAACGTATTGAAGTAGCTAAAGCTGCTGATAAAAACGAAACAACTTATAATGGAACTGAGATTAGTTTCCAATTTAAAAATGATTATACAGCCTTGGATGTGATTGTTAAGCCTGAATTAAACACAGCTTTTAACAACAACTTCAATAAAGTTACTTCGAAATTCACTTCACATCACACCTATGTATCAACTAATTGTCCACTAGTAGAAGTTAGCAAAAACAACCTATCTGTACTACTGAGAAAAAAGTTTATTAGGAAAGCAAAAAGGAAGAATTAACTATCAGGTTCTAGAGCAAACAAGTTTGCAACTGAACCACATGCCTGAAATTATATTAAAACGCTATTAAACAAGGGATGGATTGGAGGACATTAACTTTAAATAGTTATGTCCTCTTTTTCTATTAAAACCATTTAATAGTTAAGTCTACTAGCTTCTGTTTAAAATTAGTGTAAGGGGGGATTAACAAATCGACTGCTCCAATTGTGTGCTGCTTTAATACTGAACGTTGATTAACGAATTCTAGAAATCCAAAATAGCCATGACTTTTACCAATCCCACTATTATTAGAACCTCCAAAAGGTAAATTATGATTTAAAAATTGAAGCAAATTATGATTCACACAAGTACCTCCCGCCCGTGTATTTTTAAGTACATAATCAATAATCTTACTATTTTTACTAAAAATATAAAGTGCCAATGGCTTTTCCTTAGAATTAATATAAGAAACTGCTTCCGCAATAGTTTCGTAGGTTTTAATTGGTAAAATAGGCCCAAAAACCTCTTCTTCCATTAATTTAGAATCTTCTGGAGCGTTAAAAACCAAAGTTGGTTCTATAAAATTATCTTCAGCGTTGTATGTTCCTCCACTAGCCAAGTTACTTTCATTTCCTTTAGCTTCTTCAATATACGAAACCAAACGATCAAAATGTCTCCTATTGACGATTCTACAATATGATTCTGAGCTTTCCGCGTTTTCTGAATAAAACTGAGTTACTTTTAATTTAAAAAGCTCAATAAACTTTTCTTTTAAACTTGATTTCAACAAAACATAATCAGGAGCAATACAGGTTTGTCCAGCGTTGGTGAATTTTCCATAAACGATTTTCTTAACTGTATTTTCCAAATTAGAATCATCGTCTATAATGGTTGGAGATTTCCCTCCTAATTCCAAGGTAACGGAAGTTAAATGTTCTGAAGCCGCTTTCATGACTATTTTTCCAACAGCAGGTGAACCTGTAAAGAAAATATGATTGAAAGGAAGTTTTAATAACTCTTGAGAAACCTCAACTTCACCTTCAACCAAAGCAATTTCATTTTCCTCAAAAAGTTCTGAAATGATTTTCGCCATTACTTTTGCTGTGTTTGGCGTCATTTCTGATGGCTTTAAAACAATAGTGTTTCCTGCTGCAATAGCTGAAACCAAAGGTCCAAATGTAAGGTTGATTGGATAATTCCAAGGTGAAATAATTAAACAGACGCCTTTCGGCTCGTTTATAATGTAAGAACTACTCCCCAATAAAGCCATAGGTGTTTCTACATCTTGCTTTTTTAACCAAGATTTTAAATTCTTACTAACAAAGTTAATCTCTGCTATTACAGGGTAAATTTCTGTAAGATCCGTTTCTAATGGTGGTTTTTTAAAATCCTTATAAAGCGCATCTCTTATTTCTTGTTTATAAGTATGCTCTAAGGCTTTTTTTAATCGCCTTAGCTTTTCAAGACGCTCTTTATAAGAAGCGTTCCCTACCTGAAACTGATTGGTCTTTTGCTTTTCAAATAATTCTGAATATATATTCTTAGTTTTCGTCATTTTTACAGTTCATCTGCACTTATTAATTTTGAATTATAGTAAATATACAGAATTGTTTGACATATTGTAAACTAGTTTAGATTTCACATAGTAACCTTAAACCACGATTGTAACCATTTTATATCTAAATCAATTTCTGATATTTATTTTATATATTCTCTTATACTAACGCATTGTGCACCTAACAACCAATGAAATTTTGTCAGAAAAATAACTTAATCCACTTTCCTAAAAACAACTAAGGATTTTGATGGGTTGGACAATTTTAATCTATTATTTTCAATGGAGTAATTAATACTACTTTGAAGTGCCTTTAAAAACTCATTCTCTTTATTTGTTTTTTCACAGAGCATTTCGGTTGTAGAAACATCCATAAAACGCAGCAAGTCTTTTTCAAAAAACAGAGATCCACTTACCGTATTGCAACCCGCAAAGCCCATAAATGTATTTTCATAACTGTTTATTTCTATAACTGGAATTTCTTGGTGAAAGTCTTCTTTTGTAACACTTTTACCATTTAAGGATTCGAGAGCCCAAATGTCATAAAGGCGATAATCTGTAATATACCTACCACATCCTTCTAAACGTTCAAAACTCTTATTTGCACTCAACTTTAGCTCAACAGAAACAGTATAGGGTGACACCTCACCCGACATATCGTTGGCACATTCCTTTTGTTCAATCTGTATGTTTATTTGATTTTTTTCAGTTTTAATCCTATACATTTTCACATTAGCATCCATAGCAAAAACAGGTTCTTTATGGGGTACTTTTATGGAATCGTCTGGTGTTGTAAACACAACAAGGTCGCTCGATATTTCAAGCAACCAAAAAGGTTCTGTTCCCGTGGCTCTAAAATAAGCAGGAGGGTTATTTGGCTGTGTTTTCTCTACGGGAATAGATATTTGTTCAGAATCTTGTTTTTGAGTTGAATATTTTTTCCCACAACCAACCGTTAAACACATTAAAATTAAAAGAATGGATTGGGACTTCATAATATAAAAGTGGTTTTAAATTTTAATCAAGGATAAAAGTTAGCAATAAAATTGATACTTCGATTTTTTTTACACAAATAAGTTTTCTTTTCAGCTCAAAATTAATGGCACAAGTTTTATTATTGGCATAATTCCCTACCATGGGTGAATCTCCTACTCTACCCCTTATTTGTTTGTCTTTCCACCTGTAGTTGTAGCTGCTGCAATATTACCATGTTGGTGGAGGCTACAGTAATTAAACTTTTTCCGTCTATGATACTTGCATTCATTTCATGCGATTCCGTAGCTGTAAATACCGATCCTTTTCCTGCATAGAACAAATGAGAATCTTCTATTATACGCTTTGCATTTAAAAATAAGCAGCTCCTTTATTTTAAATGAGCTAAAAATTACTAGTAAAATCCACACGGACTATATACGGAGTCACTACGGAGTCACTACGGAGTCATTACGGAGTCATTACGGAGTCAGTTTTTAGTTGGTAGGTGGTGGTTTTTAGTTTTTAGTTATGAGATGTTAGTTATTCGTATTATCATTCCTACAATGCCTGTAAAAATTATTTAAACTAATATGGAATTCATCGCGATAGGTGTAAAAACACTTGACTTAACACGCCATCCATTTAGTTTTTAAAGAAATAGTAAAAGCAGCACCTAATACATTTTGTCCATAAGCAACAAAATGAAAAACTATAGTAGTCTTGTTTAAAGCCAACCATATTCCACAATTTACCTATTTAAAAAAACAAAAGTCTAGTTATTAAAAAACATATAGGTGTAATAAGTTTTTTGTAGCTTTGAAATCCTTTCAAATTTTATACAATGTCTGAACAAAAACGCCTTTTTCTAGTCGATGCTTATGCCTTAATATTTCGTGGCTATTACGCCTTTATAAAAAATCCGAGAATCAATTCTAAGGGACTGGACACTTCTGCCATTATGGGGTTTATGAATTCCCTTTTAGATGTTATTAAGCGTGAACGACCAGATCATTTAGCTGTATGCTTTGATAAAGGAGGAAGTACCGATCGAGTTGAAATGTTCTCAGAATATAAAGCCAATAGAGACGCTACTCCCGAAGCCATTAAAATTGCTGTTCCATATATCCAAGAGATCCTTAAAGCCATGCACATTCCTATTATGGTTAAGGAGGGTTTTGAAGCTGATGATGTCATTGGTACGTTAGCTAAAAAGGCCGAAAAAGAAGGTTATCAAACTTTTATGGTAACTCCTGATAAAGATTTTGCTCAATTAGTATCTGAAAACATATTTATGTATCGTCCAAATTCATTTGGTGGAGGTTACGAGGTTTGGGGAATTCCTGAAGTTCAAAAGAAATTTGAAGTAGAACGACCAGAGCAAGTAATTGATTTCCTTGGAATGATGGGAGATTCTAGTGATAATATTCCTGGACTTCCTGGTGTGGGAGAAAAAACAGCCAAAAAGTTTATTAAAGCATATGGCAGCATGGAAGGTTTATTGGAAAACAGCCATGAATTGAAAGGAAAAATGAAAGAAAAGATTGAAGCTTCAAAAGACTTAGGACTACTTTCTAAAAAGTTAGCTACAATAATGTTAGACGTTCCTGTAGAATTTGACGAAAAAAACTTTGAAATGTCTGAACCGGATATTGAGGCGGTTACCCAGATTTTTCAAGAATTAGAATTCAGACGTTTAATTGACAATTTTATAAAAACTTTTGCCCCGGATGCTGTTGGAACTTCAAACGGTTCCACGAGTGAATCAAATACAGACAAGCAATCTAAAGCCACTCCAAAAGAGCAAGCATCTGCAGGTTCTGGACAATTTTCATTGTTTGGAGGCGATTCTTCAACCACAACAACCACGGAGGCAGCTTCAGAATTCACTAGAAAAACTGCTGAAACCACGCCTCATTTCTATCAAAGTTTGGCTCCAGGTATGGCAACCAAACTTTTTATTAAAAATTTAATGGCACAAACTAGTGTTTGTTTCGATACAGAAACCACTAGCTTAAATCCATTAGAAGCTCAATTGGTTGGAATAGCTTTTTCATGGGAAATTGGCAAGGGCTTTTACTTACCCTTCCCTGAAAACAAGGACGAAGCTCAAGAACTCATTGAACAGTTGCGTCCGTTTTTTGAGGCAGAACACATTGAAAAAGTAGGTCAGAATTTAAAATACGACATAAAAGTTCTTAGAAAATATCATATTAAAGTAAAGGGCAAATTGTTCGACACCATGTTAGCGCATTATTTAATCAATCCGGATATGCGACATAATATGGATGTTTTAGCTGAAACATATTTAAACTATACACCTATATCGATTTCTGATATTATAGGTAAAAAAGGAAAGAACCAACTTTCCATGCGAGATGTTCCTCTAGAAAAACAAACGGAATATGCTGTTGAAGATGCCGACATTACCCTTCAACTTAAAGAACATTTCACAAAAGAACTAGGTGACGCAAACACCCAAAAGCTTTTTGACGAGATTGAAATTCCACTACTCCGTGTCTTAGCTGATATGGAATTAGAGGGCATCAATTTAGACACCAAGTTTTTAAATTCGCTTTCAGAACAACTGGATAATGATATTAAGTCTTTAGAGACAAGTATTTATAAAGAAGCCGGAGAGGAATTTAATATTGCTTCTCCTAAACAACTAGGAGACATTTTATTCGATAAATTAAAACTAGTAGATAAACCTAAAAAAACCAAAACCGGACAGTACGCTACTTCCGAAGACATTTTATCCTATTTAGCTAAAGACCATGACATTATTAAACACATTCTAGAATATCGTGGTTTAGCCAAACTGAAAAGCACTTATATAGATGCACTTCCACTTCAAGTAGAACCTACCACTGGACGTGTGCATACCGATTATATGCAAACGGTTGCAGCTACTGGCCGATTAAGTAGTAATAACCCGAACCTTCAAAACATTCCTATTAGAACCGAACGAGGTAGACAAGTTAGAAAAGCTTTTGTTCCAAGAAATGAAGATTACACTTTATTGGCTGCCGATTATTCTCAAATAGAATTGCGCATAATTGCCGCTTTAAGTGAAGAGGAAACTATGATTGAAGCGTTTAAAAACGGTGAAGACATTCACGCATCCACCGCTTCAAAAGTATTTAACGTACCATTAAATGAAGTAACAAGAGAACAACGTAGCAATGCTAAAACTGTGAATTTTGGTATTATTTATGGTGTTTCGGCTTTTGGCTTAAGCAACCAAACCGATTTGTCTCGAGGTGAAGCCAAAGAGTTAATTGACACCTATTATGAAACTTATCCTAAGCTAAAAAACTACATTGGAAAGCAGGTTGATTTTGCTCGCGACCATGGTTATGTGCAAACCGTTTTAGGAAGACGTAGATACTTAAAAGATATAAACTCCAGAAATGCTGTTGTTAGAGGCGCTGCAGAACGAAATGCGGTAAATGCACCAATTCAAGGAAGTGCTGCCGATATTATTAAAATTGCCATGATAGGAATTTACAATAAGTTAGAAGCAGGAGATTTTAAAACCAAAATGCTTTTACAGGTTCATGATGAATTGGTTTTTGATGTATTCAAACCTGAGTTAGAAACCATAAAAACCCTAGTAAAAACTGAAATGGAAAACGCATTTACTTTATCTGTTCCGTTAAATGTAGAAATGGATATTGGCGATAATTGGTTAGAAGCACATTAGTAGTTAGGTTAGTTTCCTGCCCAATTCAGGCAGGGAACTAACCTAATATATTCATTTCAAAATTAGGACTAGCTTTTTATAAATACTTTTATCTCTAAAGAAAAACCGGTTAATCGGAACTTCCTACTTAACCCTATACTAAAAACTTCCGTAATCTCTATTCGCTAAAAGGCCGATATAATTTTTTGTATTCCAGGCTCCCTGATTTTTCTCGTATTTATTCTATAAATTACGTGCTTATCTATTAAACTTCACCTGAGACGGTTTATTTAAGCAATAAAGACCTCATTTTTTTAGGTTTCAAAACCTATTTCCATCATTTGTAGGCTTATACTCTCTTTTTTTATTCCAATTAATAAGTTATAAGTGTCAATTACTAATTCAAACACGTCAAATTCTCAACGGCTATTGTTTTTGTTTTTCATTTAAACCACCTTCGACCCAACAAATTACGCCCTGATAATTAGACAAGTAAACACATAAATATCATTATTTTCCATTCTTAATTAGTTTGGATTTTGCTATTTATTGTTAAACCTACCGCATAGCATATGTAAAGAGAAGTTTCTTTGATTCAGATTGTAGGATTAAGAAAACAAGCTAGATATAATGAATTAATAAACCAAATTAGTATAAACAGAAACGACTTACCAATTACTATGACAAAAAAACTACTAAGTTGGATATTCTTTTCATTAATCATGACACAGTTTTTACAAGCGCAAGATATTGGTAATTTAAAAGACCAAAAACCGTTTACTATTCATGGTAGTATTGGAGGGGGCGCTAATGGTTATTCTTCCAATGAAGAGTTTCCTACTCGAGATCCTTTTTCTTGGAACTTATACGGTAATTTTACTGCTTCCGTTTATGGTCTCTCTCTACCATTCTCTTTCGCCGTATCTCAATTTTCCGAAAGTTATACCACCCCTTTTTCCCAGTTTGGTATCAGTCCATCGTATAAATGGGCAAAACTACATCTAGGTTACCGAAACATTTCTTTTTCACCCTTGGTATTTGACGGGCAAAGTTTTATGGGTGCAGGTATAGAACTTACACCTAAAAATATATACTTCGGTGCTTTTTATGGTAGATTAAACAAAGCTATTAGTGAGGACCACAGAATGGAACATGCTGTAGAACCACAATATAAGCGAACAGGTTATGGTGTAAAAGTAGGTGTTGGTGGTGATCACACAAATTTTAGTTTACAATACTTTCATGCCAAGGATGATGAGAACTCGATAGAAAGAGCCAATGACAGTCTGACAACCATACTGCCTCAAGAAAACAGTGTTGTTGGAACCTCATGGAAGTTTACTTTTTTTAAAAAATTAGCTCTTACTGGCGATGCCGCTGTTAGTGTTTTAAGTCGTGACCTTTCTTATGCCACGGTAGATAGCATTGGCGAGAAAAAAGTGCCAACCATTATTCAGAAACTTATACCTGTTAATTCAAGCTCCGTATTTAGTTGGTCTGGGCAAGTTCAATTAGCAATCATGCTAACTAATTTTAATGCGATATTGGGTTACCGTAGAGTAGAACCCGATTTTAAATCGTTAGGTGTACCATACGCTTTAGATGATATTGAAATGATTAGTGCCAATGTGAATACCAGCTTTAATAAAGGGAAAATAAATCTTAATGCGGCTTTTAACAGCCAACACAACAATTTACATAACATGCTCAGTACAAAATTAGTAACTCGAACTGGGAATGTTTCCCTTAATACGTTTGTAAACCAACATTTGAACATCAATATGAATATGACAGGGGTTCGGATTTTACAGAAAGACGGCCTTCTAGAATTAAACGACCTACAACGATTAGACCAGATGATGATTACCGCTGTTCTTGCTCCGTCATTAAACTTTTCAAATTACCGACATCAACATACCATAAGCGGAAGTTTAACCTACACGAATTTAGATGATCAAAACCCATCAACTAAAGATCAAACTAATGGTAATAACATATCGGCTTCCTTAAATTACGGACTATACTTTACGCAAAAATATTTTGATGTTAATACTTCCGTACTTTATAGTGTTTATGAACAACAAAATAGTCAATACACATCTTTAGGTTTTAATGTAGGCGGAAATGTACAGTTGCTACAGAGCCGAAGTTTAAACCTTCAGGGAAGTGTTGGATATTTTCTAAACAAATCATCCGACTCACCAACAGGCAACAACTATACCTTCTCATTTAATGGAAGTTATATGTTATTTAAAAGTCATTCTCTTGGACTTTATGCAAGTTACATGATTACACCGCCTGTAAACTTAAATCCACTTAACGAAATAGATCATGTTCCATATGCCGTTAATAGTAAAATGTTTACTGGCGGTATTACATATGCTTATAATTTTTAAATCCGATTGACCATGAATCATATAAAGAAAATATCAAAACTTTTAGTTGCCTTTGTATTAATTTTAGGCTTAACTCCTATTAATACATACGCACAATATCCTGTTCAGGTTAACGTGAACGTACAACAACCAGTACCACCATATCTACCGCAGATAAAGGCAAATATTACAGGAAACAGAACTGGTCAGTTGAATCAAGATATCAGTAGTCACCTAGCTGTAACCTTAGTCAATTCGGGTAGTTCACAGAAGCGCGTTAAACTTTCCGGAAAAATAGAGCGTTTATCACCTGGACCAATGAGTATTTCATTAAGGCCAGGTTATCAGCCTTCTAGTCCTATAATGATAAACCCGCAGCAAATGATTAGGCTTAACCAACCCATGCTTGATGACGCTTTTGGAGGGTTTTCTCAAAGTGATTTAGTGTTCAACAATACGAGTTTAAGCGAATTGAGTCAGGGAGGTTTTAACTACAAACTACCGGAAGGTACTTATCGTATTTGTGTTACAGCATATGATTTCGAGGATCCAGGCCAGTCAACACCACTTTCTGCTCCTGGAACAGGATGTGCCGTCTTTACAATATGCTATAGAGCTGCTGCACCACAATTGATTATGCCTGTATCAACGATGATGCAATCGGTTAGTGGGTTTCAGGATTTCACTCCTACATCTTCCCAAATTCAATTTAGTTGGACTCCACCAACTACTACATGTGGTATGCCGCTTGGTGCTCTAAATTATGACTTAGAAATTCGTAAAGTCTTCCCAGGACAAACAATAAATGATGCCGTATACAATCCACCTGTTTTTGACAAAAAAAACATTCCTACAACAACTTTCATACTAGACACTTTACGGTTTCCAAATGTGTTCCAAAATGGAGAACGGTATACAATACGGGTAAAAACCAATTTCAGGCCTATGCCAGGCAGTCCACTAGAGATAGCTAACGAAGGTTACAGTCAAGTGGCAGGGTTAAAATATGTGGTAGCTAAATCAGAAATTCCAGAACCAGAAGAGCCACCATTAGTAGAGGAAATTCAAGACCCTACAGAATATGCAACTAACCGAATTAACGGACGCCTATTATGGACATTTAAAAACTCTGAAGTCAAAGCTCCTGATAACAACGTTATTAGTCCACCTGCCACGACAGTAACACCTCCTACTACACAAATAGGCACAACTCAAATTCCAAATTTTGAGGTTTCACCCGTTGGTGTTTACTTGGGCAACAATGATATTTTAATGCAAAATGCTTCAGCACTGGGACAGACCGATCCCACATTAAATATTGCAACAACATACAATACGATGGAGGCGTATTTTCCTCCTTTCGAAATAGCTACACAGGTATCATTAACTCCACTAGTACCAGCCGAAAATATTATTAGTACGAATGCTGCTACATCAATAAGTTATAATTATGAAAATTCAGGAAGCGATCCTGCAGAAAAACGTTACCCGCTGAGCAATGTAACCGTTGTTTTAAAAGGAAAACGGAAAGCATCTTCAGCTCCTCAATCACAAACTAGCGTAACTCCATTTACAAATACACCGAACTACGTACCATATACCATTCAAGATGATTTGCAATTCTCAGGATTACGAACAATTGATGATTGGCCAGGTTCTTCAAGTATTACCGGGATTGCAAATCAACCAAACGTATCTAGTACAACCACAGGGAACAGTAATTACAGTTCAACCAATATAAATGATGTTTCCTTAAAAGTATTAGCATCAGGAGTAACGAATGCTGATGGTAATTATACGCTTGACTTTATTCACCCAAGATTTTCTGGGCTCGATCAATACGAAGAGGTTATTCTAACTGTAAATGCTCCTGGATTTTATGATTTCACCTATAAAATTCCGCTAAATGAAATTGACACTCTTAATGAAATTAACCTTGGAGAAAAAGTGCTTCTTGCAAACACTTACCGCTTCTCTGCAGTAGTAAATGCACCAAATATTGAGGGCAACAAGGCCAATCTAGGAAAAGTTCAAGTTCGAATGTACCGTGAGGCACAAGAAATAGCAGAATTCCCTTATTTACAGCAAGAAGGAAACGTACCTGCGGAAGCTAAAGAAAGCAAGAACATTAATGGAAAAGAATATTTCTTGGTAGCGGTTGACAGTATTAATAAAGGAGAACCTCACTCACAAATATTCCAATTTAAAAAACTATTCTATCAAGGTAACCTTAAAGTAGAGGTCCAAGCTGAAGCAGAAAATTTAGAAACTTTACGAACAGACTTAAGAGTTACTCCTCAAAACATGGCTAAGGAGAAGATTATGTTGGTTAAGGCAAGTTATAATGCCGTTCTAACAGAACCAGCTGTAAAAGGTCGAGTAGTTTTATATGCTGGGGAAAACACAGTATCTATAAAAGATGCCATTGTAAAAGTAACTTATAACCCGGAAGACGTATTATTTGGAGGGCCTCCTGCATATACCAATCAGGAAGTAATAGATGTAATAAACAATATGCAAAATAGCCAACCTCAGCTTCCGAATATAGATTTAAATAACCCATTAACCTACAGTGGTATTCAAAGCCCAAGTGGAGTAACACTTCCTGTTTCTGTTACAACACCAGCAACAACTACCAATTTAGGAACAGTTAGTAACATAAACAATTTTCAAGTTGGCCAGTTTCATGTATCTTCTGCAGTTAATTTTACCGAGCTTAACATACCAGATTTCTTGGTACCGGCCCCAATTGATAGCGGATATTATTCAACTACAACCGATGAATCAGGAAATTTTTATATTGGAAATTTACCAACTCTAAAAGCGGGCGCTGAATTCACGATTGAATTAGTTTCAGTACCTTATAGCTATCGAGATTTAGCCGTTAATCCTGCTAATAAAAAATTCCAAGCTAGCATAGCCTCTGGTGTAATTGCTTATAAAGAGTTTAAACTAGATGCTCAAGTAACACCTTTAGTAGGTAGAGTTGTAGATGCAGACGGTGAACCTTTAGCGCACGCAAAACTTCATTTTGAAGGAAGCGATTCGTTCTTTGAAACAGGAAGTACAGGAATTTTTCAAACAACCTTTTATCCTGGCACACATACCATTATAATAGAGAAACCTGGATATGTAACAAAGGAAGGCAAGGTTCATATTAATGAGAGTCAAGTAAGTATAGACCCTCCTTTAGTTCCAGAAAGTCAACTGGTAGCAACCTTAGATGTGCCAACATATAACGAGCCTTTAAATAGCAGCAATCAAGAAGGCTTCTACCAAAGCTTGAATCAAACACCTACGGTACAAATAGAATTGTCAAATGGAGGGGTTATGAATCCAAATTTATTTGGACAAGCTACTTATGTAACCGAACTATCAACTCCGTACGAGACATTAGGTTCAATGATGGATGATACATTTGGGATACCAGAATCTTTTGCCGAAGCCACGCTAGATATGGGGGAAATAGGATACTTAAATGAAAAAAGAGCCAAAGTAAAATTCATTGTAAAAGATGAAACAGATGCTGACAAATTACTTGAAGGCGTTACCATTAATCTTTTTAACACCTCTGGCGTTACCAATGAAAATGGGGAGTTTTTATATGAAGGATTTGGAGGCAGTGTCGATATGGCTCTTATTCCGCGAGACGGATCTGGTTATCTTCCTTTAGAATCTTCAATTGAACTAAGATCCGACAACCAACTTTATGAAATGACATTATTCCTTGAAAAAGGAATCCGATTGTATGGAAATGTAACAAGCAATAATACTGCCCTAGATAGTGTAAATATATCAGTAGAAGGAAGTAAGTATATAACAACATTATCTCGTGAAGATGGTACCTACGAATTATATGTACCTTCTGGAGAACAAGAAATTCGTGCGGCCAAAAGCGGTTACATAGCTCAAAAGGAAAACATGACCTTCCAAACAGGTTCCGATGTTGAATTCAACTTCACTTTAGGAGATGGCGGTGGTAAAAACATTGAACAATTATTAGGCTTTGATATAGAATTAGAAAAAGCTGAAGCCGCAGCGAATGGAGCTGAAGTATGGACTGGAAGATTTGTGAATATAACTCCTTATTTACCTGTTTTTCAACCAGACGGTCGACCATTTTTACCTTTTGCCAACATAAAAGTAACTTTTGATGATGATGGGAATGCCATACCAGAAAACAATAAAGTAATAACGGACAAAACATCATTACCACTTACTTTGTTTAATTATTTACCAATTAAATTTCAAAACAAAGGAGAACAAATTGCTGTAATTAAAAACTCGAAAGGATGGGGAAGCATAAGTGGACAATTAGAATTAGATGTAGATCGTATTTTAGGGGAATACAATATCACTTTCCTAAAAGAATATTTGCCAAAAATTATAACCACGGACCAAACTACTCCAGGTTCTATTGAAATTTTCCTAGGAGAGGGTGCTACAGGCATGCCAGGAATAGGAGAAGAGAACATGGATACTTTAGAAGGCATGGCAATGGATGCAGCACAAGACGCAGCACAGGATGCATTGCCAAATCCTGACGGCTTGCAAGATGCTGTTGACACCGTTAATAGCTACGTAGTAGATGCAGAAAACCTAAGGTTCCGATTGGCAGCAGAAGGAACTCAACCGGTAAAAATTGAGTTATATGGCTTTACTGTGGTTTTAGATTTAGCCAATACGTTAATTAGTCCTGATGGTCTGAAGCTTGCTGGAGAAATTATTTCGCCACAATTCGGACCTGTTAAAGCTCTGGAGCTTCCACTAAAAACACTTAAACTGAATCAAGCTTTTAAAATAACAGAAGTTGATATACCAACAGATGAGCTACCAGAACTAGAAATTGGTGGATGGAAAGGATCTTTAACTTCACTTATAATCAACGAAAGCGGAATAAAACTAGGGGGAGAAATATCGGTTAAATTACCATATTCAGAAACCTCATCCTTAGAGTTTTCAAATTTAAAAATTACTAAAGACGGTGTTTACGGAGGTAAATTTGAAGTTACAAGAAACGGAATTGACTTGTTTGATGCGGCTTTAATAAAAGACAATGGAACAGAACTTAGTTTTGGTCAAATTGGAAATAGTGGTATCTATAGTTTATCTGGAAGTGTAGATATGAAATTTAAAAAACTAATAGATAAAGAAATTAAAATTCCAAGATTCCAAATTCAAACAGATGGCCACTTTTCTGTACAAGCACCAGTAAATTACAGTTCCGATTTTGGCTTCGCATCTTATAGCATTAATGACTTAGTTATAAGTAATGCCACTGGGCAAATGCCATATATTGAACTTTTAGGCGAGCTTAAAACCGACATACCATTCTTAGATTTTAGTGCAAACAACATTAAGTTTCAGGCTACGGAAAATGGCAGTGCTGAATTAACTGTAGGTAAAATTGCTGCCGACCTTGACGTTCCTGTAATTAATTGCGGATTAGAATTAGATTTAAGAGACAACGGTCTTGCTGGTGGTGGAAGTTTAGAAATACCTGGCACCTCAATTGGAGCCGACATTAATTTCCATTATTTTAAATTAGACAGCGGAATAGATATGGGTGCATCATTTGTAGCCGGAGCTCCAATTCCTTTAGGAGCAGTAACTATAGGTAAACTAGGTGGAGGCTTCACTTACAACACAAGCAATAGTAAATTTAAAGTGGAAATTAAAGGAGAGGCATCCATATCAGGATTATCTCAAGCCGTTAAACTTTCACCTATAAATCTTTCCGTAGAATCTGGACCAGTTATTAAAGGAGACACCAAAGTTCTAATAGGTGATAAATTTGCTTTAGCGGAGTCTACTGTAGAATTAAATTTCCCTTCGAAATTATTTGCTATAACAGTTGATGCTAAAATGGAACCAATGGAAGGCTTAGGTAAAGCAGACTTGAATGGCCTAATGCGAGTAAGCTGGGATACTGCGAAACCTTACGCTTTCCTTGGCGTTAATACAACGATTAAATTAGCTGGTTTGATAAATGCTAATGGACAGTTTGCTATGGGAGTCAATGTAAAAAACCCAAAACATGGTGATAACGATATTGCTCAATACTTTAGAAACCTAGATGACAATTTAGTGTCAAGCAATTACACCTTCTCTGGTTTATATGCTTATGGAAGCGTAGACGTAGGGCCACCTAGCCCTGAAGTTAAAGGGGATTTCTGGATTGCAAGCTTTAGCGCTTACTACCGTTCCTCCTTAAAAACTTGTTTATTACTTAATTTCGCAGAAGCCAATTACCTTTTAAGTATTAACGGAAGTATAGAGGCAAAAGCTAGTGCTTGCCTTGGTATATCGGGAGTATGGAGAGGTTGCATGAGCGCTGGTTTTAATACCTGCTACCGTTTTGAAGGAGGAAGGAATAACAGTAAAGGTTGGTACTTCAATGGAAAAGTTGGAGCTGAATTAACTTTTCGGGTTGGAAGTTTAAATCCGCGTTGTAACGATTGGTCATTTGACGCCGGGTTTTGGTACACTAAATTCGGAGCAAAAGGCTGTGTTAATGCACATGCATCTATTGATTATGGTCAATTTTCTGGCTTGAAGCTTGATGGAGGGCTTGGAGGAAATAATAACGGCGTTAATTGTAGATAATTATAAAAAACAATCACATGGAAAATTATAAAAAACACTTTACCCAAATACTTTTAGCAACACTTACTTTAACTCTAAGTTTGGGTGCATATAGTCAGGAAATAGAAACGAAAATGTTGCTTCCTGGACCCGACGGCGTAGTTATGGCTATTGGGGGGTTATTCAATTACAAACTGGAAAACAAGAATAATAATTTTCCTACACCTAACGAGATAATTACTATATACAAAAGCAACGTAAAAGGAAAAAAGAATCAAAAAATAGCCACCATCTCCTTTCCTGCCTCTGCCTCTGAAATGGAGAAAAAAATGAGTCCTGAGTTGAAGACAGATGTTCTAAACCAACTAAAAACAGATAATATGCAAAATGCATATGAGGTTATTAGAAACTATGGAAGAGACACTTTAGGTCTTTTAATAATCTCACCAGAATTGCAGAAAATTTTGGGGATGTTATATACGGACACCACATGGAAGCCTGGCGATCAGGTTACTTATCATTTTGATAGAACCAATGAATTGGGCACTCAACAAAACCTATATTCTGAATCATTAGATGGGAGTCTTCCAGAGTACTCAACTAAATTCAAACTTTCGAGGTATAATATTTTTGAAGATAATGTAACTGGTGAATGGGAGGCTGAAATAGTTGAAAAGGAAGAGATCCCTATGTTTGCTCAATTATATTCAAGAAAAAACAACGAAGAAAATTTCACGCTAAACACACGTATTTTCACTAGTCAGAAATCAACAAAAATTGCTTCGGTTTATCATTCAGAAGACATGGAACCTAATGGTAATCTAGCTTGGTATATACGTACCATTGATGCAGCAGGAAACCTTGGAAAACCTTCGGACACATTATACGCTATAAATTTTAATAAAAATAAAATAGCTCCAATTGAAAACCTAAAGGTTACTGACACATTAAACAGCCTATTGGTTACATGGAAGCCGCTACCGCGAAAAGCCTATTACACGGCTATTCAAATATTAAAATCTAGGAAATTAGGTGAAGATTATGTGGTTTTAGACACCATAGCTCCTACTAAAAGTTCCTTTATGGACAAACAGGTTATCCCTGGCTCCTCTTACTTTTATAAAGTACGCCCATTGTTATTTGATTTGCCAGGGGTAGAACCAATGGTATTCACGGAGGTTTCCGGCTATAAAGAAGTTAATGAGGAATTATTACCATCCACGCCACAAGGCTTACAAGCTGTTAATAAAGATGGTAAAATAGAACTTAGTTGGTTACCTAATCCTGAGCTTAATATTTTTGGGTATTATGTTTTACGCGGTACTTCATTAAATAACATGAAGGTTATTGATGGACCAATTAAACGTCATCATTACACAGATAGTACATTTAGTAAATCATATTCAGGCCAATATACCTACGCATTACAGGTATTAAATAACGGGCAAAAAATGAGTGATACATCTGCAGCTGTTTCCGTTTCTATTCGTCAAGCAACCATATTACTATCACCAGGAGGTGTACACGCGAGACGTGTACCAGAAGGAATTAGTTTGGAATGGGAAAACACCCGAATTAAAGATAACAGCATTATAGGTTATATCTTGTACCGAAGAGAAAAAGGTGAGGAACAATACCAACTGCTAAGCAATAAGCCAATTTCACTTCCTGCCTATGTAGATTCAAACACATTACCAGAAAAAATATATGAGTATGCAGTAAGCTCTATAGATACCTGGGGGAACCAAAGCATCCTTTCTCCTTTTGTGGGTATTTCAGCGAACAGTGATGACTTTTTAAAACCACCTTCAAGTATTTCACTTCGAAATTTACAATCGGGTATAGAGGTTTCATGGGCAAAACCATATGATGTTAGCACCCGCGAATACGTTATTTACCGAACAACTATTAAAAATAATAAATTCGAAAAAATAGCAACGGTTAACCCTTCTACTCCATATGTTGATAAAAGTGTTCAAGGAAACACACTTTACAAATATGCTGTTTCCGTTAAAGGAAACAATACAGAAGGACTTAAGAGTACGGAGCAACTAATAAGAAGACCATAAACCTATAATGAAAAAATAAGGTGCTTAAAGTCCTTCTTTAAATAAAACTATAGGCTGTACCAATAATAATGCTTGTAAAGGCTGCTAAACTGTGTTTTCAGCCATTCTTTTCTCATTGAAAATTCATGGAAAGGAATAGATAGTTCAATACTTCTTGTTTTTAGGTTGTACTATTATTTTTAGTATAGCTAACCTAGAAGAAGTTATTACAGCTTTAGAGTAGTAAAATAAAGGACTAAGTATGATTGAGAGTAGATTAACAAAACTTGATTAGCCTATTTAATGGGTATGTTTTAGAAGTGCTTTATTGGACCTTTTTAAGGGAATATCCAATAGAAAAACTATAAATGACGGATTTTATCATATAATTGAGTACCTACTTCTACTTCCACGTAATGGTTTCCATAATGTGCTTAATATCTTTTTCTAAATATTTTGCAGCTGGATAAATAGAATCGTAATTAGGTTTCGTGTAGAAATACAAGGAGCCGGTTAAGAAATGTTTGATACTATCCGTAACATAAAACTGAGATTGTGAGGCTGCATTCCCTCCTACCTCATATAACATTCCGTACACCTTTCTATCATCATTAACATAAGGTTGCTCGATAATCTCATCGGCCTTTCTTGTATGTTCTTGAGTGAATTTCTGTGCATCACGCAAAAAAGAAATCAAATTTTCTTGATTATTGTCTATGCTTTTATAAGTTAAATAAATAGAGCCTTTTAATCCAGAATATTGCAAAGTGACTCCATAACTCTCCGTCGGACCATCAATGGTTTTAGTTTCAACAGTACTAACCATCTCGTTTTTTTCAAAAGTAAATGGAAGGTCGTTCTTCAGGTTTTTATAAACTGCATCTGGAAATTCCAACCTTAAATAAGCTTGAGGTTTTGGCACAGGATCTTGACCACAAGACAGGCAAATTAAAAGAATACAAATAGCTAAAAAGGTGTTTTTCATTTACTAAATATTATAACGAGAAATTAATAAACCTGATTCTTTTTAAGGTTTAAGGCAAAGTAACTTTTAATCGTTTGATACGTTTATTGTCTATAGATTCAATAGTAAAAAGGTAGTCTTCAAACGGTATTTTACTCCCTATTTTAGGGAATACACCTGAGATTTCTAAAACAAATCCCGCCAAAGTTTCTGCTTCTCCTCTTTCATTCTCAAAATGCGTTTCGTTTTCCAATTTAATGATTTTATAGAAATCTTTTAAAGGTGTTTTACCTTCAAATACGTAATTTTTATCGTCTAACATTGAATACACCAAGTCTTCATCGTCATACTCATCACTAATATCACCTACTATTTCTTCAATAATATCCTCTAAGGAAATTAATCCAGAAGTACCACCGTACTCATCGACAACTACAGCAAGATGTACTTTCTTTTCCTGAAATGCTGCCATTAAATCGTCTAGTTTCTTATTCTCTGGAACAAAAAACGGTTCTCTTAATAAGGTTGTCCAATCGAATTGTTTTCTATCAATATAAGGCAGTAGGTCTTTAACGTAAAGAATTCCTTTTATCTTATCTATATTGTCTTCATACACCGGAATTCTAGAGTATCCATGATTTATAACTTCCGGAATAATCTCCTGATACTTTTGATTGATGTTTAGTGCGAAAATATCGATTCTTGGACGCATAACTTGCTTGGTATCGGTATTTCCAAAAGACACGATTCCTTGCAGTATTTTATGCTCCTCACGCGTGGTATCCTCATCGCTAGTTAATTCTAAGGCTTGAGAGAGTTGATCTACACTTAAAT
Source organism: Xanthomarina sp. (assembly GCF_035306605.1). Classification (NCBI taxonomy): domain Bacteria; kingdom Pseudomonadati; phylum Bacteroidota; class Flavobacteriia; order Flavobacteriales; family Flavobacteriaceae; genus Xanthomarina; species Xanthomarina sp. The sequence continues at coordinate 94,177 of NZ_DATGNR010000029.1, forward strand.
TAGATTTTTGTTTTCCTAATTTCCCATGGATACCTAAAGTAATGCTTCGCATAGGTAAACTGATTGGCGAAAAAACAACATCTAAAACCCTTAATGGATAAGCCATAAAATTAGAGAATTTAATTTTATTTCGGCTTGCGTAAATTTTTGGTAAAATTTCTCCGAATAGCAAGATTAGAAAAGTAATAACTACCACTTCCACTACAAATCTTATGATAGGGTTTACAATACCTATAAACAAAAAGTCGCTCATGAAGGCAAATAAAATTACAATTCCAATGTTTATGAAATTATTAGCTACCAAGATGGTTGCTAGTAATTTTTTAGGCCTTTCTAATAAGGTGGAAATAATTTTAAAAGTGTTTGGGTTTTCCTTTAGTCCGTTTTCTAAATCGGTTCTATTTAAAGAAAAAAGAGCCACTTCAGCTCCAGAAATTAGTGCCGAGCACATTAATAATACTATAAGTAGCGCAAAACCAAAAACAATCGTAAAGTCGATTGTTAGTAGGATTGCGTACAAACTCGTGGGTTCAGGGTCCAATTATAAAGTCTTTAATTATACAATATTTGCTTAAAACGGAAGATCAGTGTCTTCATTTTCTTGCTCTATTTGATTTTTGATATTTTCTATAGGTTTATGAGTTGGCTGACCAGCTCCTTGTTGACTTTCGCTTTCCTTTTTAGTGGTTAAAAACGTAAAATCTGTACAATGTATTTCTGTAGAATATCTATCGTTACCCGAATCATCTTGCCATTTTCTGGTTTTTATCCTGCCTTCAATATAAACCTTATCACCTTTAGATAAGTATTTTTCACAAATTTCAGCAGCTTTATTCCTTACTACTATATTATGCCATTCAGTATTGCTAATACGTTCATTGGTTTGTTTGTTGACGTATGTTTCGTTTGTTGCCAAAGGAAAACGCCCAATACAATTTCCACCATCGAAATAATGCATTTTCACCTCATCTCCTAAGTGACCAATTAACATCACTTTATTTAATGTTCCAGACATACTATTTTTATAAGTTTATAATTAGCAAAATTACGTAATTGCTTTTCATTTCTTTAAATTTAATAAAAAATTATGAGTTGCATTCGTAAAGTATTAAAAATTGAAAGATTCTATAAAGTTCTCAATTAAAACTGGAACGGCAAAATCTCTAATCTTTTCTATAGGGATTCCTGGCTTTGGCAGCTGATTAACCGTTACTAACCAGAATTTAGTATGTAAATGTTGATGCGACAACTTATGGATAATATCACTTTCGTTATACAAGGATAGCTTATAATTTACATCATCTAATAAAGAGTACCCCTCTAACTCCATTTGAAAACTATTTTCAGTCTGTTTTTTATTCGTTTCTAGAAGAGGAAATTGATATAAATTTTCCCAAATACCATTTCCCTGCCGTTTTTCAAGTATTGTTTCTCCCGTATCTGATAAAAAAACCAAGAAATTAAAATACTTCTTGGCAGGTTTTTTAGCTTTTAATTTTACGGGTAGCTTAGTTATTATTCCCTCTTTAAAGGCCACACAAGCACTACTAAAAGGGCAGCTTATACAATCTGGACTTGAAGGCGAACATTGCATCGATCCAAAATCCATAATGGCTTGGTTATGTTCGGCAGGATTTTTAGGGTCTAAAATTTCTTGAGCTAAAGTTTTAAATGTTTTAAATCCCGCTGTTGTATTTATAGGAGTTTCAACTCCATAATATCTAGCTAGAAATCGATACACATTTCCATCTAGAACTGCCGTATTTTCATTAAAGCAGATAGAAGCAATGGCGCTTGCTGTATAATCTCCTACTCCTTTTAATTTTAAAAGTTCTTTATAGTTGTTTGGAAAGACACCATTTAACTCGGTAACAATATATTTAGCTGTGGCATGTAGATTTCTGGCTCTAGAATAATAGCCCAAGCCTTGCCATAATTTTAAAACTTCACTTTCCTTGGCATCTGCTAAGTGAAATATGGTTGGATAATTGGATACAAAAGCCTCATAATAAGGCAAACCTTGCTTAATTTGTGTTTGTTGCAAAATTATTTCAGATAACCATATGTGATATGGGTTGGTCGTGTTCCTCCATGGAAAGTCACGCTTATTATTTGAGTACCAATATGTTAAAATTTTTGTTATAGTCATTAAATATGTATCTTGTGAGCAAAAATAAAGGTTTATAACATTAAATTTAAATGAATTAGGTTTGAAATATTGAATTTTTAATTCCTATATTTGCATCCCTTTAAATAATTAATAGTAACTTAAATAGATTAAAAATGACTAAAGCTGATTTAGTAGCGAAAATTTCTGAAAAATTAGGAATCGAAAAAGGTGATGTTCAGGCAACTGTTGAAACATTTAT
>NZ_DATGNR010000030.1:0-33416 GCF_035306605.1 Xanthomarina sp.
TATGTCTCCTTTTTTTAGAAGCACCAAATTTGTGGCTCGAGAGGCAAACGTAATAAGTGTATTAAATAAATACAATGCCTCCTCCTCTATTTTCTTCTCGGATAGAATTATAACCTTTGCCTATAAATTAGTAGATTGCATTTTATGCCAATCTAAAGATATGCAAGCTGACGTGGTAAACTATTTTAATATACCAAAGGAAAAAACAATTCTCATCAACAATCCCATTACCAATAATTTCAAATTAAAAACAAACTCAAAACAAAATAATGAAATTATTAGGTTTATTACCATTGGGCGTTTAAGTAAAGAAAAAGGGCATCTTAGAATTATTGAAGTACTTTCAAAAGTCAGCTTCCCTTTTCATTATACGCTTATTGGAAGAGGGATTGAAAAAGACAGCATTTTTACGGCTTTACAAAAAGCTGGTATAGAAGATAAAGTTACTTATATTGAATTTACAAAGGAAGTCGACAAGCACCTTAGCAACAGTCATGTGTTTTTACAAGGCTCTTACGTTGAAGGATTCCCAAATGTTCTAATTGAAAGTTGTGTCGTAGGCACACCTATTCTGGCTTTCAATGCACCAGGAGGTTTGGATGAAATAATCGAAATTGGAAAAAACGGATATATAGCGGATACAGCAGATGAATATATTACTTATTTAAACAAAATTAATAGCGACTATATCTTTAATCCGGAAACAGTTAGAAGCGTTGTAGAAGAACGCTTCAACAAAGAAAAAATTATTTCGAAATACGAAAGTTTATTTTTAAATTTGGTTAACTCAAATTAAATGACAAACAAAAAAAAGATTGCTTTATTTGTTCCTGCTATAGGTTTTGGGGGCGCTGAAAAAGTAGTTAGTTTGCTTACCTTCGAATTACCCAAATACTTTGATGTTACCTTAATATTACTTTACGACATAGTAAAGCTACCTATATCGAAAGACGTTAAAGTAATTTTACTTTCCAATGAAGGAGAATCATTTAAAAGTTCTAAAATTGAACACTTTAAAGATTATATCAACTTCATATTTAAATATAACAAAACTCTAAAAGATGAAAATATTGAGGTTGTAATATCCTTTATGCTTCGTCAAAATGCCATGACTGGATTGGCTAAAATTTTCAATCCAAAACTAAAATCCATTATTAGTGAAAGATGTTTTCCATCTAAACGCTATAAAACAACAAAGTCTATTGCTCTTATTAGCAAAGTCCTTATACCGTTGTTGTACAATAGGAATGACAAACTGTTCTCTAACTCCATTCATATTAATCAAGACTTAACAGATCATTTTAATATAAAAATAGATCAAAATGTTATATATAACCCCATTGTTTTAAGTCCCGAACAACCTTATTTTAATGACTATACAGATACAGCGGCTCCTTTTAAAGTTTCAACCATAGGAAGGTTAATTCCAGTGAAAAACCAAAACCATATTTTAAAAAGCATAAGTAAATTACCTAACAATATATTATTGGATATTTATGGTGATGGTGAACTACAAGACGAACTAGAAACTTTAACAAAGGACTTAAATTTATCTAGTCGTGTTGATTTTAAAGGAAACGTAATTGACGTTCGTTCTAAAATTATGGATAACCATTGTTTTGTTTTAAGTTCATTAACGGAAGGCTTCCCCAATGTTTTGTTAGAAGCCATGTCCGTAGGGATTCCTGTCATTGCAACAAATTGCATGTCTGGTCCACTTGAACTTTTAAATGAAAACCAGCCTGTCCACATAGATCAGGGTTCCTTTTATAAAGCGAAATACGGTATTTTAATAAATATAAATGACGTTGAAGGTTTGTCCAAGGCTATTTTGTTTTTACAACAAAACAACAAGCCACGTTTAGAATATGCTAACTTAGGGTATCAGCGCTCCAAGGAATATTCCATAGATATAATTGGAAATCAACTTAAAGATTTAATAGATAGTATCTAATGAGTTAATTTGGCAAGGTTAACATCTCTCCAAATTTCAAATCCCATTCTTTCGGGTTAAATACGCCAAAACCAGATTCAGAATGAAACGTCATTTCCCCAAAATATATTTTATCATCCAAAGTATATAAATCTACTCTTACATGGCAAAAATCTTGAGCTAGTGCTTTAGAAACGGTTTTCATTTCTTCAAAACAGGCAGGCTTTTCTACTTGAGGTCCGTTTTTATACACCCAAACTACATCCAAAAAATTCCAATCCTTATCATATAGATTTCTTTTATGGTCGATGTGCCTATCAATATCTAATTGAATAAAAACTAGTTCCCCATTAAAATAATGCATTTTATAATCAAATGGAATGGATCCGTCTTTATGTTGAAGAAGCTTTTCAACAACAATTCGACGTTTTATGTTTTTATACTGCCATTCTATATACTTGGTGTAATAATTGGTATGCATCGATTTAAACAACTTGTTTCTAACAACAACCCAATTAGTATTTTTCTTATCTAAAATAATAGAGCCCCCGGAACTATCATGATTTGATTTAATTATTACAGGAAAGTCTGGAATATTTTCGGGTTTAATATCTTTTATTCGTGTCGTTTCATACACTAAAGGAATTAAATACTTTTCCCCAACCTTTTCTTTAACATAAGATCTTACAGCATATTTATCGGCACATTGAGTATGCAAGGGGGTTCTATCATATAATTTTAACCACTGTAATTTTTCATTATATGTTTTAGGATTTTCTAAATTAGGTTTATAACCAAAACTTTTAGTGAATTCTTTATTAATCTTATAGATATCAGATTTTCGAGTGTACTTAAAATAATTATATAGACCATAAAACGGTTGAATTAAATATGGACCAATTGTAGTTTCTAGATATGTTTTTCTAATTACTTCTTTCAAAATACTCGTGTATTAATACTTATTATTGGAAACTAAACTTCCTAAATACTGGAATTCCGACTAATTTTATCTAAGTCAATACCCAGACCTTTCCGCAGCTTATGCCCAATAAACCCCAAAGCTATAGTCACTCATTCATGTTTTTACTTACAGCAAAACAACACAGGGTTAAACACTTGACACCTTTTGCCATAAAGTTATTTATTCATTTTCTAATTTATAATTTTTTTCTTAAAGCTTAAGTATATTTCTTAAATAAAATATTAAATTTGAGTAGATTAACTATATATGACTAAGAAAATATGTTTAGTTGGAGGTGAAGATGTGCATAAAAGAATCCCTCTGTCTCAATACCTCATTGATGCGGGATTTCATGTTACCATTATTGGAACTAGTATTCAAGTTTTCCCAAAACCTATTACCTATATTTCCTTTCCTTTAAACAGAAGCTTCTCTCCTATATCTGATTTAAAAACAGTGTTATGGTTAAAACGTTTTTTTAAAGAGAATCATTTTGATCTTATTCATACTTACGATACTAAACCTGCTTTTCTAGTACCATTATCGCAATTAAGAACAAAAACCCCAATAACAAGAACTGTTACAGGTCTAGGTACCATTTTTATGTCTCAAACTTTTTTTAGTGCTATTTTAAGAAAGGTATATCTACTTGTACATACCATATCAAAAAATCGGGTTTGCAATACAGTTTTTCAAAACGAAGATGATAAAGATCTGTATTTGAAGTACAAACTCATTCCAGACAACAAGTATAGCATAATATTAAGTAGCGGAATTGAACTTAAGTTTATAACACAACGTGCCAAACGAAACAATAGGCCTTTTACCTTTATATGTGTAGCTAGATTAGTTTACGAAAAAGGAATTGTTAATTTACTTGAAGCAGCTAAAATAATTAGCAACAAAGGCTATTCCTTTAAGTATTTATTGGTTGGACCCCTCGAGGAAAACTCCAAAAAATTAAACAAGGAAATCCTGACTCAATACCAAGATATTGTTGATGTTTTAGGTCCACGCCATGATGTGCTAGATTTATTAGAAAAATCTGACGCATTTGTTTTACCCACTTTTAGAGAAGGATTTTCTAGGGTTTTATTAGAGGCTGCAGCAGTAGGATTACCAATAGTTTCTACTAACGTAACAGGTGTTCGAGACTTTACAAGACATCGAAAAGAAGCTATTCTGGTAGAACCGGAAAACTCGGAAGCTTTAGCAGATGCGATGATAGAAATAGCCACAAACACACAATTAGCCGATAAATTAGTCGAAAATGCCTTAAAACACGTTAAACAGTTCAGTCTTGAAAATGTTTCTAAAAAATATATAACTATATTTAACTCAGCTATTAATCATAACTGAAAACATGAAAATTCCATTTTCACCACCTTATATAACCGAGGCTGTAATTCAAGAAGTTAACAGTGCCTTAGAATCTGGTTGGATAACTACTGGTCCTAAAGTAAAACGATTAGAAGAATTAGTATGTAAATACACTAAGGCTCCAAACACCTTATGTGTCAATTCGGCTACATCAGGTCTCATGTTGGCACTAAAATGGTATGGTATTGGTCCGGGAGACGAAGTCATTGTACCTGCATATACTTATGCTGCAACCGCTTTAGCGGTCATTCATGTTGGAGCAACACCAATTTTAGTAGATGTAGAATCTGATTTTAATATTTCATCTAAGCAGATAGAAAAAGTAATTACTAAAAACACTAAAGCTATTATCCCTGTAGATATAGCCGGTTGGCCGTGTAACTATACCGAAATTTATACGGTAATAAATAATAAAAAAGCCCTGTTTAAACCTGATAACGAAAATCAAGAAAAACTAGGACGGATTTTGATGATTTCAGATTCGGCACATTCCATTGGTGCTACCTATAACAACGACCCCTTAGGTATGGTTACTGATATTACTGTTTTCTCATTCCATGCCGTAAAGAATATTACAACAGCCGAAGGAGGTGCCGTATGCTTAAACTTACCTAAACCATTTAGTAATCAGGACGAATACGATTACTTACGTTGTTTTTCATTAAATGGTCAAACTAAAGATGCTTTTACAAAATCGAAAGCTGGAGGCTGGAGGTACGATATTATTTATCCAGGATTAAAAATTAATATGCCTGATGTTTTAGCTGCTATTGGCGTGGCTCAATTACCGGAGTATTTTGACAACACACTTAGAAATCGTGTTGAAATGTATGAGTTTTATCACAAATTTTTCGAAACTAAATCATGGGCCATTTTACCTCCATATAAGAGCGAGGATAAAAAATCATCATGCCATTTATATGCTTTAAGAATAAAGGATATTTCAGAATCCACCCGAGACACGATAATCAAGAATATATCCGAAGAAGGTGTCGCTGTAAATGTGCATTTTCAACCCTTACCTATGTTGACTTTATTTAAAGATATGGGATTTAACATAGAACACTTTCCAATATCCTATAATAATTATAAATCGGAAATCTCCCTCCCTATTTATCCGCAATTAACTAAAAAAGAATTAAATTACATTGTAAATACAGTAAGTAATGCCGTTGAATCAGTGATATGATTAAAAGAATTTTTGATATAGTTTTTTCGTTTTTCGGATTGATAATATTACTGCCATTATTATTAATATTAGCAATACTATTAAAAATCGAATCCAAAGGCCCACTTTTTTATTTACAATCAAGGGTTGGCAGATATGGTAAGGATTTTAAAATCTTTAAGTTTAGAACCATGTTTGTTGGATCAGACAAAAAAGGATTATTAACCCTTGGTGATCGAGATCCAAGAGTTACAAGAATTGGATACTATTTAAGAAAATATAAATTAGACGAACTCCCGCAACTAATTAACGTTTTAATAGGCAATATGAGTTTTGTTGGCCCAAGACCAGAAGTGCGCAAATATGTTGATTATTATTCTAAAGAAGATTTAATAATTCTAAATGTGAAACCTGGAATAACAGATTATGCTTCCATTACATATCGAGATGAAGCAGAACTTTTAAAAGGAACCAGCAATCCAGAGCAGTTTTACATTGAAAACATCATGCCTAAGAAAATTGAATTAAACAAGAAATATATTAATAGCCCTAGTCTGTTGACTGATTTAAAAATTATTTTTAGTACCATACAAATTATTATTTCATGATGAAAAAATCTAATGGCTATTTTGTAATTTCTCTAGATTTTGAGTTGCATTGGGGGGTTTTTGATAAAAGAAGCATTTCCGACTACCAAGAAAACTTAGAAAACGTTAAACTTGTTGTGCCAAGACTTTTAAAAATGGCCGATGATTATAATATTAAATTCACATTTGCAACAGTTGGTTTTTTATTTGCGGAAAACAAAGCTGAGTTACTAGAAAACAGTCCAAAATTACTTCCTAGTTATACCAATCCAAAGTTTAGCCCTTATAACATTTTAGAAGGCATAGGTTACGATGAAACAGACGACCAATACCATTACGCATCTACACTAATCGATCAAATTAAAAAAACTAATAAACATGAAATTGGAACCCACACCTATTCCCATTATTATTGTTTAGAAGATGGACAAACCGAGGAACAGTTTGAAGCCGATTTAGTTGCAGCCATGACTATAGCGAAGAAAAAAAACATTAGTATAAAAAGTATTGCGTTTCCAAGAAACCAAGTAAAACCGGCCTACCTCTATACTTGTAAAAAACACGGTATTACGGCCTATCGTGGTATAGAAAAGCACAAAATATACAACACTTTAGATAAAGACTATAAAAAAAAACACACAAGAGCCTTAAGACTTTTAGATGCATATTTTAAAATATCTGGTTACAACACATATAAAATCAGTGAAATAAATAAAGAAAGAGGCCTTGTTAATATCCCTTCTAGTTGTTTTCTAAGACCATACAGTAAATCTTTAAGGCATTTAGATACATTTAGGATTTCTAGAGTAAAAAAAGCTATGTCATACGCTGCGAAAAATAATGAAATATATCATCTATGGTGGCATCCTCACAATTTTGGGACTCATATGAATGAAAATTTTTCTGCACTAGAGTCTATTTTTGACCATTATTTAAAATTAAATAATGAGTTTCACTTCAAAAACGTAACTATGCAAGAACTAGTAAGTTATTCTTAATTTAAACTTTTATAATAATAAGGCACCTACTTAACTGAAATACATGTGTTTAAATTTTAAATCACATTTTATTAATAGTTACTTCCACTTATAAAACCAAAGAAGCAGTACGAATTCTTATGCTTTTTATCTTCTTGATTTAATTTAATTTATACCTCCTTTAATATCAATATTAGTATTCCTTTTTTTGTATATTTAATTATTAATAACCCAATTTAACTAGTTGATTGATCCCTCTCCCTATCCTAATTTTAGCAACTATATTTATTTATTGCTTTAAATCATTTAAACTTGTTTTAAAGAAAAATGACAATTGTTTTAGACAATGAAAAACTAATTGATATTTTAGTTATTTAGGTCACATGGATGGTGAAAAAATCCGAAAACGTGAAAATCAGTAATTTATCGTATTTATTTGATGTTAGCCTTATAAACACTGATATTTATGATAGTTAATAATATATATAATTTGAGTTCAAAAATATGGCTATCGTCGCCGCACATGAGTGGGCATGAAGAAGAATTTATTAACCAAGCATTTAGTACAAATTGGATAGCTCCATTAGGACCAAACGTCAATGGTTTTGAAGCCGACCTAGAGTTGTATTTAGGTAGAGAAGTCCATGTAGCTGCCTTAACAACAGGTACAGCTGCAATCCATTTAGCTTTGGTGTTGTTAAATATAAAAGAAAACGATGAAGTTATTTGTCAGACTAAAACATTTATTGCTTCAGTAAATCCTGTACGTTATTTAGGAGCTAAACCAATTTTTGTTGATAGTGAAAGAGATACTTGGAATATGTGTCCCGTTTTATTACGACAAGCTATAATTGATAGAATAAAGAAAGGTAAAAAACCAAAAGCCATAATTGTAATAAACTTATATGGTATGCCACATAAAGTGAGTGAAATAGAAAAAATATCAAATGAATTTCAAATTCCTATAGTTGAGGATAGTGCTGAAGCTTTAGGAAGCAGCTATTTTAATCGTAAATGTGGGACTTTTGGAGATTTTTCAGTTTTATCTTTCAATGGAAATAAAATCATAACCACTTCCGGCGGAGGTGCTTTAGTTTCAAAAAGTAAGGAAACTAAAAACAATGCCGTGTTTTTGGCAACCCAAGCAAAAGACCCAGGAATGGAATATTCCCACACTTCTATGGGTTACAATTATAGAATGTCCAATGTATTGGCAGGTATTGGAAGAGGACAAATGAAGGTTTTGGATAAATATGTTAATTTAAGAAGATCAAACTATCATTATTACTTAAAACACCTAAAGAGCGTAAAACAAATTAGCTTTTTAAATGAGCCTGAAGGGTTCTTCTCTAACAGATGGTTAACAGTTATTATTTTAGAAACCCACAAAATGAGAGAAGATTTACTTGAACATTTACAAACTAACAACATAGAAGCTAGACCTTCATGGAAGCCTATGCATTTACAACCAATGTATGAAAAGTTTCCAAGTTATTTAAATGGGGTTTCCGAAGAATTATATAAAAAGGGCTTGTGTTTGCCTAGTGGCTCTAACTTAACAGCCACAGAATTAAGTAAAATAGTTAAAACAATTAAGCAATATTTTGAGTAAATATATAGAAATACTAAGAAATTTTTCACATCAATACGCCTCGAAATGGTTAGTGTTGCTGTTCGACTTATGTATGGTATTGTTTACCTTTTTTCTAGCTTATATTATTCGATATAACTTCGAAATTGTTTTCGACATAACAGATTTTTTCAAACAAGTTCCATTTGTTATAGTAGCTGCTATTATTAGTTTTCTAATCGTTAATTCTCATAAAGGAGTTGTTAGGTTTACAGGAGCAAAAGATGTAATAAATCTTATTATAGGTATTAATATTTTAGCAACACTCCTTATTACTGCAACTTTTCTAAGTAGGCAACTTAACTTTGATTCCGTTTTTGACATTCCTGGTTCCATTATATATATACATCTACTTTTAAATATTTTCTTTTTAGTAGGTTCTCGATTTTTTATAAAATCTGTTTACATGGGTATTGTTACCAATGATGTTGAAAAACAAAAGTCTGCATTAATTTATGGTGCAGGAACTTCTGGAATGATTACTTACGACGCTGTAACAAGCGACCCTAAAAGCAATATTAAAGTTGTAGGATTTATTGATGACAATGAAAGTAAGGCTGGAAAAATCATCAACCTTTTAAAGGTTTACGAGCCAGGACAGATTACTAAAGAATTTATAGAAAAGAATGAAATAGCCGAGGTTATTATTTCCATTCAAAAAATCGATTCCAATAGATTACTTCAAATTACCAGTAAACTTTTCTCTTTAAACCTTAAAGTAAAAATTGTTCCTGCTGTAAAAAATTGGATCGATGGCGATTTAAGCATTGGACAAATTCAAGATTTAAACCTAGAAGATTTACTAGGAAGAGAACCAATTAACATTAACAACCCAATGCTTGCCGAAGAATATAACAACAAAATTATATTTGTAACAGGTGCTGCAGGGTCTATTGGCAGTGAATTGGTTAGAAAACTATCTAGATATCAGTTTAAAAAACTTATTCTAATTGATAATGCCGAATCTGGTTTATACGACGTACAGCAAGAATTAATAAGAAGCGGCATAAAAAACATCGAAGCTATTGTTTCAGATGTTAGAAATAAGATTAGGATGAATCTTATTTTCGACCAATATAAACCTGATATGCTATTCCATGCTGCAGCTTACAAACATGTTCCTTTAATGGAACAAAACCCATACGAAGCAGTAAGTGTCAATGTTAGAGGTACAAAAAACCTAATTGACTTATCCATTAAATACGGTGTAAACAAGTTTATTCTAATTTCTACTGACAAAGCTGTTAATCCTACAAATGTTATGGGAGCAACAAAACGTATAGCCGAAATGATAGTTTCCTGTCAAAACACTGCTAGTTTAGGAAACACCAAATTTGTAATTACCAGATTTGGAAATGTCTTAGGATCTAATGGTTCCGTTATTCCTTTATTTAAAAAACAAATAGAATCAGGCGGACCTTTAACAGTTACCCATAAGGATATTATTAGATATTTCATGACTATTCCTGAAGCTGCTCAGCTAGTTATTGAGGCGGCAGCCATGGGCCAAGGTCAGGAAATATTTGTTTTCGATATGGGAGAACCTGTAAAAATATTCGATCTAGCAGTTAACATGATTACTCTATCAGGACTTCGATATCCTGAAGATATTAATATACGCATTACAGGTTTACGTCCAGGTGAAAAAATTTACGAAGAATTACTAATTGATGGTGAAAACACAAAACCCACTTACAACGAAAAAATAATGATTGCTAAATGTAAGGAGGTTGACATGCCAGATGTGGGACTTTATATAGATGAATTGTGTCAATTAGGGCCAAACACTCAAAACATTGAAATTGTATCTAAAATAAAAAACATAGTGAAAGAATACAAACCTAATAATACTAAGTACGATGTTTTAAACATAGAACTTTAGATAAACACTTAAATATGGAACTAAAACTTATAAAACAACTATTGCTAAAGGCAGTATTAATTTTAATTATTACTGTTGGCACTTCTTGTGTTTCCAGTAAAGAAATTATTTATTTTCAGGACGAACCACTTAGTAATTTAAGTGAAGTTAATTTTAACCCTGAAACGATATTTAAGCCAAACGATCTACTCTCAATTTACGTGTCAGGTCCTGATCCTGAAACAGTACGTCCATTCAACCTACCTGTAATCACTAGTGCTTCATCTTCAGTCGATTTACGTGGAGAGACTAGAATGCAAACCTATATAGTTGACCTTGAGGGAAACATAGAATTCCCTGTTTTAGGAACCATAAAAGCTGGTGGATTAACTAGAACTCAATTAACTAGCCATTTAAAAGAAAAAATATCGGAGCTTGTAAACGATCCTATTATAAACATCAGACTAACCAATTTCACGGTTACCATACTTGGTGAAGTCAACTCTCCTGGCACCTATACTGTTGAAGATGAAAAAATTTCTCTTCTTGAAGCTTTAGGTATGGCAGGAGATTTAACCATTCATGGCAAAAGAGAAAATGTGTTTTTAATTAGAGAACAAGATGGACTAAAACGATTTACAAAATTTGATTTAACATCTATAAATGTTGTAAACCAACCTAATTTCTATTTAGAGCAAAACGATGTTATTTATGTAGAACCAAATCCTGCCAAAATCCGCTCAGCATCCTACAATCAAAATTACGTAGTTATAATTTCTGCAGTTGGTACTTTAGCTACCATAGCTGCTATTTTAATAAGGTAATAGCATTATAAAAAATTTAGAATGAAGCAAAACATCGATTTTAAAGATATATTAATGCCTTACATGCATAGGTGGAAAATTATAGCTTTTTGCGCTATATCCGCCCTTGTACTAGGCTTTGTCTATTTGCGTTATGCAGATTATGAATATCGTGCCACGGCAAAAATTAAAATCAAGGATAACGAAAACAACAATAGACTACCTGAGATTTCTCAGATGCAAAATTATGGCCTTTTTAGAAGAGAAAGTAATAATGTTTTAGATGAAATTGAAGTCATGCAATCTAGAGTTATTATTGAGCAAGCCATCAAGGAATTAAAATTTAATATCCAATATTTTGTTGAGGGACGTATAAAGGTTACCGAATCCTATGACAGACCTCCTTTAAACATTAATTTTAGTGCACCAGACTCTATCGTACACACGATAGACACTACATTTAGCATTAAGATTCAATCTGCTCAGAATTTCCTTTTAAAAGGCATCAACTTTTCAGATCAGTTCTCTTTTAAAAAGGAAGAAAACCAGAACCTGGATGATGAGGGAACTGTTTATGCCTTTGGTGAAAGTATTCCAACTAGTTTTGGTGCCATTACAATTACTCCTGGAATTGGGGAGTCTGATTTTAAAATTGGTTCTAATATCAAGATCAAAATCACTCCTATTGCTAAAGTTGTATCTAAGTATAAAAAAAATCTGATTATAGCCAACCAAGAAATGTCAAGCATAATTACCTTATCGATAAACGATAATGTAGGTGAAAAAGCTAGGTTGTTTCTGGATAAACTTATTGAAAAGTATAATGAAGATGTTCAAAACGACAAACAAATGGTTGTGGATGCCACATCGAAGTTTATTAATAACAGATTAGAAATTGTTACAGCAGAATTAGGAGATGTTGATTTAAGTGCAGAAAACATTCAAAAAACCAACAAGTTAACCGATTTAGCAACCCAATCTAATATTTATTTAGAAAGTGAAAGACAAAATGAAAACAGGTTGGTTGAAACTGCAATGCAGATACAGTTGATAGACTATATGAATCAACACATTTCAAAGGATGAAGCTGATTCAGAATTGCTACCTGCTAATATTGGGATTGCAGATAATTCCATCGAGCAATTGACTCAACAATACAACAATTTGGTTTTGGAAAAGAATAGACTATTGAAAAATTCTAGTGAAAAAAACCCAACCATAGTTAATTTAACCAATCAAATTCACCAACTAAAGTCAAATTTAACGCAGAGTTTAACCAATATGAAGCACACGAACGAAATGAATTATAGTTCGTTAGCAGAGGAAAACAGAAGAATTGGTTCTAGAATTTACTCAGCGCCAAAAAAGCAAAGACAATTTAGAGATATTCAACGTCAACAGGATATTAAAGAAGGCCTATATTTATATCTCTTGGAAAAACGAGAGGAAGCTGCTATTACCCACGGTGTCACATCTCCTAATGCAAAAATTGTAGATCAGGCGTTTGCCTCTACAATTCCGGTAGCTCCAAAAGCACCAATTATATTATTAACAGCCTTAATTTTAGGATTTGGAATTCCAATATTACTAATTTATTTATTTCACTTACTGGATGATAAGGTTCATAACATCAACGATGTTAAAAGAGAAGTTAACATTCCTTTTATTGGAGACATTCCTAAATCAAATAAGAAAAATAAACTTATATCTAAAATTGATTATTCTCCTAAAGCAGAAGCTTTTAGAATGGTTAGGACAAACCTTAAGTTTTTACTTCAAAATATTGATGATCGTGCTCGGGTGATTTTTATTACTTCCACTACAAGCAAAGAAGGAAAGTCTCATACAGCAACCAATTTAGCATTATCCTTATCATTTACAGAGAAAAAAGTGCTGTTAGTTGAAACCGATATACGTGTACCAAAGGCGGCAGATTACCTAAATATTAATAGTGATTTTGGTTTAACCAATTTTATAGGTAATAAAAAAGTGAAGGTTAATGAGATCATTATAAAAAATAAAGACAACGAAAACTTTGATATTATCCCATCAGGAACAATTCCTCCCAACCCAGCTGAATTACTTATGGACGATCGTGTTAAAGAACTTTTTGAAGAAGTTTCAACACAATACGATTATATCATTGTAGACACAGCTGCTGTAGGACTAGTTACCGACACTTTGTTAATTAGTAAATACGCCGATTTGTTTATTTACGTCGTAAAAGCTAATTACATCACTAAAAAGCAACTTCAACTTGCACAACGTATGTACTCGGAAAAAAGACTTCCAAATATGAATATACTACTAAATAGCGTAGACCATAAAAAAGGTTATGGGTATGGTTATGGCTATGGCAGTGAAAAACCGTTTAAAAAGAAATGGTGGAAAATATTTTAATATTAGCTTTTTCTACGAGCTCTTTCTTTTGTTAGCAACATCAGTTCTCTACCCGTTTGTCCAGCAACAGAAGTGTTTTCCTCTGCTCTACGTATTAGGTAAGGCAACACATCTTTAACAGGGCCAAAGGGAACGTATTTAGCTACGTTATAACCCAAGTTAGCTAGATTAAAGCTAATATGATCACTCATGCCGTAAAGTTGTCCAAACCATACACGATTATCTTTTATAGCTATTCCTTTTTCCTTCATTAACTCCATAATTAAATAGCAACTTGCTTCATTATGTGTACCGGCAAAAAGAGAAATATTGTCTAAATGATCTAAAATAAACTTGGCTGCTTCATTAAAGTTTTCGTCCGTAGCAGCTTTACTTTCACATATAGGAGATGGATAATTTCTTTTAATAGAACGTTCATTTTCCTTCTCCATATACGCCCCACGAACAATCTTATAACCTAAATAAAACCCCTTTGCCTTGGCATGCTCCAATTCCTTTTTTATAAAAGGCATTCGGTCATGTCTATACATTTGTAGCGTATTGTAAACAATAGGTTTTTCAGTATTATATTTTTGCATCATTTGCGTTACCAAGTCGTCTACGGCGTCTTGCATCCAACTTTCCTCTGCATCAACTAAAACCTCTACATCTTTCTCCTTAGCTAATTTACAAACTCTATCAAATCTAGCTACTACCCTATCCCACTCTTCTTGCTCTTCGGTAGTGAACGCTTTTCCTTCACCTTTCTTTTCGTACAAATATGGTTTTCCAAACCCTGTAGGTTTAAATACCGCAATAGGCATTGCTTCTTTTTTCTCTGAAAACTCTATTATCTCCAAAGTTTTCTGCATAGCAGCATCAAAAAAAGATTCCAATTCCTTTCCTTCAACAGAAAAATCTAACACAGAACTAACCCCCTTTTCATACATGGCGTCAATTACAGGTAAACAATCTTTTTCGCTTATTCCTCCACAAAAATGGTCGAAAACAGTCGCTCTAATTATACCTTCAACTGGTAAATTGGCTTTTATGGCAAAATTACTTAATGCTTTTCCAACTTTTACCAATGGTTCGTAGGAAATCATTTTAAACAATAAATATGCTCTATTAAGTTCTGAATTACTTTTTAATGAAAAAGCAACTTCGGTATTATCGAAAAGACGTTCTTTAGACATAGTAAAAAATTATTCGCAAAGATAATTATAGTATTGTTACATAATTATAAAAAAATACATAATTTTCGCTTCTTATTCCATTAAAGAAATTCATGAAATCAATCACAGCCAACAGTTATTCAATTCATTTTAATTCAACAGGTTACACCTACTTAAACTCACACTTAGAAGCTAGTAATTACTCTAAGATTTTTGTTTTGGTCGATCAAAATACGCACGAACTTTGTTTAGCTCAATTTTTAAGTCGTCTAGAAACTCAAATTGACATAGAAATTATTGAAATAGAAGCTGGAGAAATAAACAAAAACATTGAAACTTGTTCTGGTGTTTGGGGAGTGCTATCTGAACTTGGAGCCGACCGGAAAAGTGTGTTAATTAATCTAGGTGGAGGTGTTATTACAGATTTAGGAGGCTTTGTAGCTTCAACCTTTAAAAGGGGTATCGATTATATACATGTACCCACCACCCTACTAGCAATGGTGGACGCCGCTATTGGTGGAAAAACAGGTGTTGACCTTGGGCATTTAAAAAATCAAATAGGGGTTGTTAATCCAGGTAAAATGGTTTTAATTGACACTTCTTTTTTAACCAGCTTACCACAGAACCAAATGCGCTCAGGTTTAGCTGAAATGCTGAAACATGGATTAATTTATAGTGAAGCATATTGGAATAAATTTTTAAAATTAGATACTTTAGATGTTTCGGATTTAGACCAACTAATTTATGAGTCTATTGAGATAAAAACAGCCATAGTTGAAAAAGATCCATTTGAGAAACATATTAGAAAAACCTTAAACTACGGACATACTATTGGGCATGCTATTGAATCTTATTACTTAAGTAATTCAAATAAAACACCTTTACTTCACGGTGAAGCAATTGCTATTGGTATGATACTGGCAACATATATTTCTACTAAATTAAGTGGGTTCTCCTTAATGAAATGTGAGCATATTAAAACTGTTATTTTGGAAATTTTTGGTCAAATTAAAATTGAAGATGAGGACCGGAATCCCATAATAGAATTGTTAAAGTTCGATAAGAAAAATGAACACGGTAATATAAATTTTGTTTTACTAGAAGCAATAGGAAAACCAAGAATTGATTGTTTGGTAGAAAACAATGTACTATTAAAGGCATTCAATTATTATAATTCTTAATTTTCGATTTAAATTATTTGTAACTTTATGAAAATTGCTAAAGTTTAAGGCAGGTAGTAATTATTAATATTTAAACCCCTTTAGTAATGAAAAGAGTTATAATAGATTACAAAAAACTAACACCAACACTTCTGAAATTACTTTCAGAAAAATTTCCAGATGGCTATGATGATGACGATGTTATCTCCTTTGAAAACCACAAAAACGAAATTATAGAAGCCGTTGAAGTTAGAACCGAAGATTCTGTGTATTTAGTTAAAGTTAGTAGCAAACTACATTACACAATGACTAATTTTGAAACCACAGAAGAACTTGAGGTAGATGATTTAGGTCATGTGATTATTAATGACGATCTAAAATCTGAAGTCTTCAAGGATGAGGAAGAATAATGAGAGTTCCTTATCTGAAATTTGGTGATTTCATTTTTTTTAAGACCATAAACCATGTTGGTCTGTACAATCTTGTTCACAAATCAAATCTTTTTGAATTAGGTCTCTTTTAAGTTACAACAACAATTGTAAACTTCTTTTCATACTATTTAAAACACTTATTCTTACAGACTCAAAATAAAAAAGACTGCCTTTTCAAGCAGTCTTCTATCAACTATCTATTTCAATTTTATTTCTTAAAATTAGATACACCTTCCTTTAACCAATTGTAATACTCGTTAACTTCTGGAGTATACCCTACTGGAGCACTTATATCTTTACCTTCCAAATTTTGGATTACATATAGAGGTTGCGCATTAGTGTTATATCTAGTCTGTTGAAATTCCAACCACTTCTGTCCATAGGTTTTTACTTTATTTCCGGTTAACTCAGAGTCGTATTGCTCCTCTTTTGGTAATTTGGTTCTATCGTCTACATATAATGAAATAAGTACAATATCATTATCTAGTAAGCCATAAATTCTATCATCTATCCAGACTTGTTCTTCCATTTTACGACAGTTAACACAGGTTAAACCAGTAAAATCCAACATAACTGGCTTATTTACTTTTTTAGCGTAAGCCATTCCTTTGTCGTAATCTCTAAAAGCAATTAAATCGTTAGGACCAAAATGAGCATCTTCAGGCAATTCTTTAGAAACAAACTCCCCAGATGCACTAGTTTGTTTTTTCATATAACCAACTCCATAAGGCGATTCACTATGTGAACTCATTGGTGGTGGGAATCCGCTAATTAATTTTAAAGGAGCACCCCAAAGTCCTGGAATCATATAGAATGTAAATGCAAATACTAAAATAGCCATACTTAATCGCCCTACAGAAAGGTGTTCTAACGGCGAATCAAGTGGTAATCTAATTTTTCCTAATAAGTACAGACCTAGAGTTCCAAAAATAGCAATCCAAATGGCTATAAAAATTTCCCTTTCTAAGAAATGCCATTCTAGAACTAAATCTATCATTGACAGGAATTTGAAAGCGAATGCCAATTCTAAAAACCCTAAAACCACTTTTACTGTATTTAACCAACCTCCAGATTTTGGTAAAGAATTTAACCAGCTTGGGAAAAAGGCAAACAACGCAAATGGTAAGGCTATAGCCGATGAAAAGCCAAGCATACTTACTATTGGCGCAATTCCTCCCTTAGTAGCGGCGTCCAATAAAGCAGTTCCAGCAATTGGAAACGTACATGAAAACGATACAACTGCTAAAGCTAGAGCCATAAAAAAGATACCAACTACTCCTCCTCTATTAGCACCACTATCTACTTTATTAACCCAAGAGTTTGGCAACATTATTTCAAAGGCTCCCATGAAGGAAAAAGCAAACACCAATAAAGCAATAAACATTATGGCATTAAAGGTGACACCTGTTGAGAATTCGTACATCGCATTACTTCCAAAAATAGCCGAAATTGCTGTTCCTAAAAGTGTGTAAATTACTATAATAAAAAAGCCATATAATAAAGCATTTTTAATTCCTGCCGCACGTGTTTTACTTTGTTTAGTAAAGAAACTAACCGTCATAGGAATCATTGGGAATACACAAGGTGTCAGTAACACTAAAAACCCTAAAAAGAAAGCTGTAAAGAAGATAGTTAACAAGCCTTTGTTATCTCTTTCTACTTGGACGGACTCTATTTTTTCTGCAACAACAGCTTCAGGTTCGTTCTGGGTTTCAATGTAGTTTAAAGCAGCTTCAGAAACCAATGTTGCGTTAGATAAATCGAAATTTACTATTTTGTTTTGATAGATACAGCTTACATCATCACAAGCTTGAAATGATATTTCAACCTCAATGTTCTTTAATTCTGGATCTATTAATTCTATTTTTTGAGTAAAGGTTGCTTTTTCATCAAAATAATTGAGATCCATCTCAAATACTTTGTCGTAGGCGGTAATATATTTACTTTCTAAGGTTTTCCCTACAAGCTTATATTTATTTATTCGTTTAACCGAATCGTATATAAATTCGGTAGGAAGTGCTCCTCCTTCCGGCATGTCTTGTGAATACAAATGCCAATTTTCATCAATATCTGCCTTAAAAACTAATTGATATTCTGTATCTGAAATCTTTTGGGTTTCGCCAGTCCAAGTTACTGGGTTTAAAACTTGAGCTTGTGCAGTTAAAATTGCAAAAAATAATGTAATAATGAGACCTAATTTATATTTCATTGTGGAGTAATATTTTAAGAATATGACGCGTATTATTAGTTATTTTAAAACGGTTATCTGCTCGATGGTTCAAAATCCAAACAATTTCTTCATTGGAGCATAACAACCAAATATTTTCTTTATCTATCATAGAAAGCTTTTCATCTTTAAAAAACTTACTTAGTTTTTTTTTGCTTTCCATTCCAAAAGGGTAAAAATAGTCTCCTTTTTCCCATTTCCTTACGCTTAATGGGTATTTTAACAAATCTTTATCAACAAAGATGGACGTTTTATCTGTCGGTACAATTTTATCTACTGTCTCAAAAGATAAATTTCCCAAGGCTGTTTTTACGCAATCAATTTCTTCTGAAATAGTTAGGTGTTCAGCAGGTTTTTCATGAAAAATTCTAGATAAAATTAGTTCATCCCTATTTTTCAATAATCGATGAGACTTAGAAAACACCTGTTTTCCTGTTTGTGCTTCTAACAAATCGGTAATATCCTGCCATTCTGTGAAATGATAAGCTTTTAAAATCTCAAATAAATAAGCTCTTGGATTAGATAAACTCTTTAGTTTTTCTACACTAAAATGAATCTCATCTTCTGAAATTTTATCGACTACTTTCTTATGAATTTCATCCATACTATCGTTTAAAACAACTTTAGTATCGTGTAAATGACTTAATGTTTTTTGAAAATTCTGAAGAAGTTTTGGGTTGATTTCTTTTAGAATAGGAATCACATCGTGACGCAGCTTATTTCTTAGGTATTTAGTAGATGCGTTACTCAAATCCTCACGCCAAGCCATGTTGTTTTTCAATGCATATACTTCAAGGTTTTCTCTTGAAAAACTCAACAAGGGTCTAACAAGTTTACCATTGACTTCTGGAATTCCTAGTAACCCATCCAAACCCGTACCTCTGGTAAGGTTTATTAAAAAGGTTTCAAGATTATCATCAGCATGATGTGCAGTTAAAATATAATCAAATTGTAATTGCTCGGCTAAATCAGCAAACCAATTATATCGCAGATCTCGAGCGGCCATTTGGGTAGATAATTTATGATCTTTAGCAAATGCTTCCGTATCAAAACTTTCAATAAACACGTCCAACTCTAAATCTTCTGCTAATTCTATAACGAAATCTTCGTCCTTATCGCTTTCTTCTGCTCGTAAATTAAAATTACAATGCGCCAAACTAACTTTTAATCCTAATTGGTAACATAAATGTGTTAATACCACACTATCCACACCTCCAGAAATAGCTATAAGAAGCTTACTATCCTTTATAAAACTAAGGTTATTATCAATATGTTTTTTAAACTGATTAAACATGATGTTTGTTGGAATTCAAGAACACTTCAAATATAAGTTCTTTTATGAGTTATGTAGTAATTACCACATAGATTTTAATGTCCTGCATTTACTGTTTTTCAAGAACTTGGCGCATAGCTTTAGCTTTAATCAAACATTCTTCGTACTCCTTTATAGGTTCACTTTTTGCTGTAATGGCGCTACCAACGGAAAAAGATAAATATTTATTAGTTGAGTTATACAAAATACTTCTAATAACCACATTGAAATCGAAATTGTTATCTGGCGTAAAATACCCAATAGCACCTGAATATACTCCACGTTTGGTTTCTTCTAAAGTTTCAATAATTTTCATTGCTGAAATTTTTGGTGCACCTGTCATGCTTCCCATAGGATAAGTAGATTCAATAACATCTACAGGATGCGTTGAGTCTCCAATTTCTGAAGTTATCGTTGAAATCATTTGGTGTACTTGAGGAAACGAGTAAACTTGACACAATTCTTCTACTTGAACACTTCCCTTTGTAGCCGTTTTAGACAGGTCGTTTCTTACCAAATCTACTATCATTATATTTTCACTACGTTCTTTTTCATCAGCAACGAGCTGCTCTTTTAGCTTTTTATCTTCAGTTGCATCTTGAGATCGTTTAGCTGTGCCTTTAATAGGTTGTGAAATAATTTTATTTCCTGACTTTTTTAAATAACGTTCCGGTGATGCTGATAAAACATATTTATCACCAAGTTTAACATAGGTTGCAAATGGTGGTTTTGAAATTTTATTAAGCTCTAGGTAAGTATCTAATGGCTTAATGCTTGCAAGTTCTGCATAAAATTCCTGACAAAAATTGGCTTCATAAATATCGCCTCGATGAATATGTTCGAGCATCGTATTTACCTTGTTTAAATAGGCTTCTTTGTGGATTCTCGGTTTTATTTCCAGGGTACTACTACTCTGTAGCTTACTTAATATGCTCTGATTTTCAATTTCCTTTAAATCATTTACAATTTCGTCAGAAACCATGTTTAAATATTGTAATTCAACAGTTTCACCTTTAATTAAAAACAGCTTTTTAGGTTGAAAAAAATAAAGTTCTGGAAAATGTAGCTCATCTATGTTTTTAGATTTCAAATCTTCAACAGCATTCTTTAAATCGTAAGTAAGGTAACCAAATAACCAATCCTTTGTTATGGTTTGATATTCTTTTAGCTTCAAAAAAGCTTCATGATAATCTGTTTGAATAGAAGTCATAGCATCTATAGCCAAAACAGCATCAAAACTAGTATATGTTTGATGATACTTATTGGAATCCATCCAGATTACTTCATAAAATTGCTGACTCCAAGCAAGCAATTGCTTTTTAAAGGTGTCTATGGATAAAGGCTTATGTAAATATGTTGTTCTCAATACTACAAATTACCGAAATTTAATATTGATGTGAAAGCTGAAATGTTTTTAGTTTTCTATTTTTTCAACCCGAATTAACGCACTTAAAACCCTTTCAAATTTAATTGTCTTAAATTTTATAAACATAGCTCCACTTTAAAATCACCGCTTAACATAGAAGAACATTCGTTTTTAAGTAAAAAACCTTTTGTATATTTCCAGCAAATGACTAATTCTAAGATTCCTGCCGTCTCAGGAATGTGGAATCCTTTTAAAAATCTATCTTTGCAGCATATTAAAAACACTCATGAGTACATTTCAAGATTTAAATTTAAACACGCCATTATACAACGCCTTAGACGATTTAGGCTTTACCCAACCTACACCAATTCAAGAACAAGCCTTTAATGTGGTTGCTTCGGGAAAAGATGTTGTTGGAATTGCACAAACCGGAACAGGTAAAACCTTCGCTTATATGTTACCTATTTTAAGAAACTTAAAGTTTTCTAAACAGGAAAACCCAAGAGTTTTGGTATTGGTTCCTACACGTGAATTGGTTGTACAAGTGGTAGATGAAATAGAAAAACTTGCTAAATACATTAACATCCGTGTTTTGGGAGTTTATGGAGGTGTGAATATCAATACTCAAAAAGAAGCCGTTGCCCAAGGCTTAGATATTATTGTGGCAACTCCTGGACGTTTATACGATTTGGCCGTAAGTAGAGTCTTACAACTAAAATCTATTCAGAAAGTAGTTATTGATGAAGTGGATGTTATGCTAGATTTAGGTTTTAGACATCAGCTATTAAACATTTTCGATATTCTTCCTGAACGTAGACAAAACATTATGTTTTCGGCCACAATGACGCAAGATGTGGACGATTTAATTTACGATTTCTTTATTGCTCCAGAACGCGTATCTATTGCTGTTTCAGGAACACCATTAGAAAATATTGCTCAAACAAAATACAGCGTCCCGAACTTTTATACCAAACTAAATCTATTAAAGCACTTATTAAAAGATTCGGATGAGTTTAACAAAGTGTTGATTTTTGTTGGAAATAAAAAAATGGCGGATCGATTATTTGATGCATTAGATGGTACTTTTCATGACGAATTATGTGTCATTCACTCCAACAAAACACAAAATTATAGATTGCGAAGCATTGAACAATTTAGAGAGGGTTTTAATAGAATTTTAGTTGCTACCGATGTTATGGCTCGCGGTTTAGATATTGATAACGTATCCCATGTTATTAACTTTGATACGCCTGACTTTCCAGAAAACTATATGCATAGAATTGGTAGGACTGGTCGTGCAGAGCGTGAAGGGAAAGCTTTAGTTTTTTCTACTGAAAAAGAACAAGAAGCTCTTAAAAACATTGAAAACCTAATGCAAATGGAAATTCCTTTACAAGAAATTCCTGAGGAGGTTGTTATTTCCACGGAATTAATTGAAGAAGAACGCGAGGTTGTGAAAGAAAGAAACAATCCTTTGCGACTTAGAAAAGGTGAAGAGGTAGGAAAGGCGTTCCATGAAAAATCGGAGAAAAACAAAAAAGAAAATCTAGGTGGTTCGTATAAATTTAAAATTGCTCAGAAATACAAGAAACCTAAGACTCGTGGTGACAAAAACTACAACAAACGAAATAAAAAGAAATAGTTAATATTATATAAAACAAAAATCCCTTTTCGGCAATGAAAAGGGATTTTCTATATCGTTTAATTTCGTAATTATAGAGGTTTTGTTATTCTAGCAACAACCACTTTCTGGATTGCAAGAATTTGAAGTTCCAAGTTCTGAAAACTTAAGTTTAGGTTTCTCTTGTTTTGTTCCTTCCTTTTCTGCATAAACAGTTATACTATAAATACCTGTTGCACCTTTATTGAAAGAATTTATTTCTTCCGATGAAAGATATTTGCTAAGGATATCATTTGGAATATTAATAGTTTTTTCCTTTTGGACTTGGATGTTCTTAAAGTTTTTATCCTCTATTAGTTTTAAATAGGCATCTTTTTGAATAGCTCCTGCCACACAACCAGCATACATTTCAGCATCTTCCTTTAAAGCCATAGGTAACTCTCCAACCAAAACAATATCTGAAATGCTAAAATGTCCACCTGGTTTTAGTACACGATGGATTTCTGAAATAACTTTCTCTTTATTAGGTACCAAATTTAACACACAGTTGCTTACAACTACATCTGCCACATCATTGCTTACTGGCATATTGTCAATATCACCTTCTCTAAATTCAACATTGTTGAAACCTAGTTTTTCAGCATTCATACGTGCTTTTTGAATCATAATTGGAGTGAAATCTATTCCAATTACTTTGCCTTCGCTACCTGTTTCATGCCTTGCAACAAAACAATCATTTCCTGCACCAGAGCCCAAATCGATAACCGTATCTCCCTTTTTTATTTGTGCAAACTGCGTTGGAAGTCCACAACCTAAGCCTAAGTCAGCCTCTGCTACATAGCCGGAAGTTTCTGAATAATCGTCCATCATTATATTATAGACTTTATTCGTTGGGGTTGTTGCTCCACAACAAGAAGCTGCATTTAATTCTTTTCCTTGTTCTGCTATTTTAGCGTAGCGTTCTTTTACAATATTTTTTAACTCTTGTTCCTTACTCATTTTTTTTATTTGTAGTGATTAAAGTTTCTGTTTTTGAAGTTTGCCTGAAAGAAACTCAATTTCCTTCATTGCAATATTACGATTAATCAGGAAAACGGTAAAGATATTTTTGTAAAAATTAACATAGGTAATGGATATGATGACTTAGATAATAAAAAGGTTTAAAAAGAATGCCGGAAAAATTAATATTAACTCTATAGAACGAAAAACCAAATTTATATAACTAAAAACAGCCATCACAACTACTTTATCTCTAAATTTATAAGCTTAACTAGAAAAACTAATCTCACTAGGTTTAAAATGCACTTTAAAAACACTTTTAGCGTTGTTTGAATAACTCATCTCACCATTTAGCTGATCGGCTAAAATTAAAATAAGGTGTACTCCTAAAGATTTAGATTCCTCAAAATTATAATCTTCTGGAAAACCTAAACCACTATCAGAATACACTAAGGTGTAGTGATCATCTTCTTTTAAAATAGATAATTCTAGGGAGTTTTCTTTATCGTTTTTAAATGCGTGTTTATAAGAATTTGTGATTAATTCATTCATAATTAAACCTAGGTTTGATGTGGTATCAGCATCAAAAATTAAGTTCTCGTCTATGTTAATCCTCTTTTTTACTTTCAAATTCTTTACACCTATAGTTTTTTCAACAAATTCTACGAGTTGCTCTGTATATTCTTTAGTTTTAATTTCTTTAAGTGAAGCACTATTATAAAGTTTTTCGTGCACTAAAGCCATTGAATGAATACGTGAAATACTCTCTTCCAAGGCTGAATGAACTTCCTCATTATCACTTTCATCTTGTTGTAATGTTAATACACCAGAAATCATTTGCATGTTATTTTTTATCCTGTGGTGTATTTCTTGTATCAGTGTTTCGATTTTAACCAAACTCTTTTTTAAATCATTGTTTTTAGATCTAATTAAAGAATTTGCTCGCTTCAACCGTTTATTCAGAACAATATTATCCATAAACTGATAAAAGATAATTACTAAAGCTAACGAAATAAGAATATACCACAGATACCCAAATAGCACTATGGTGTTTGAAGTTTTTGGTTTGACTTTATAAGCGCTTCCAACTTTAAGGTTTAACCCAAAAACATTAATATCAGAGTATATAAATTCATCATTTGGTATATTAAAGTTTTTATAATATTCTGAATCCACATTTTTATTATAGCTTGGAGTGTCATTATAAACCACCTCCCGGGTTAAATCAAAAGAATCATTAACTATAAATTTATGTACAAACTCATTTTCAATATCTCCTTCATAAAAATAGTCTAATAAGTACTTTACATGAAGTATAGGTGTAATATATCCTAAGATATTATTCTGATTATCCATAACTGAAAAACTAAAAGGAAAGCCAACCCATCCTTCCCTTACATTAATTGGATCTAATAAACGGATGGAATCCGTTTTCATTAACTCTTCAAACTTCCTTATTTTACTTTCATCCAATAACTCTTTTGCTGAAATCCCTTTTATTCCAGTTGGATCAATAGAATTTTGCGCAATTACGTACTTAAAAACATGATTCTTATCACTATAACTAACAACAATGGAGTCCTTAAAACTAATCTCGTTTAAGATATCGTTTAAATAGGTTTGTAATTCCACCTCTTCCGGAAATGAAGATGCGTTCTTAGTGTAACTTTTAAGTGATGCAACAATTGAAGCATAAACATCAATACCTGCCCGAGCTCTTATTATCGCGTCTGAATGTGTTTTATGTAATTTATCTTCAAATTTTTTTTGCTCTAATTCTTGGTAGGAGGAAATTAACTTCTGTAGGATTACTCCACCTATAATTAGAATAACAATAATGAGTAATAGTCGTTTACTAATTTTCATTAAATAAAAAAAGATATGTTGATTTGAGATTTTAATAGCCGAACAAATATAACGTAATTTTCAGTTGGTTATTATTTTATTATCTCAAAAAACAACTAGAATGTAGTTGTTCTAAACCATGAAAATACCATTAGGATTTTTTACTAGTTACAGTATTTAAACAAACTAGTGTAAAAAAATAGTTGGTACTTTCATTCTTGAATTAATTGAAACAAAAACCTTGCAAAATAGGTTTTCACTAAAGCACCTTATGCAAGCTGTCAAACTTTTAAGCAAAATGTTAATTTAGAAAAAAAACAAAACTCCATACCGCTCCTTCACTACAATGGAGGTATATTTACGGATTTAAAAACAGTCTTAAAATAAATCGGTTTAAGCCGTAATAACAGTTACCATATAACATGAAGCGTTTATTTAACAATTTATTATTTAAAGTATTTATAGCCATCGTATTAGGAATTGTTTTTGGGCTCTATTTGCCCGAATCCTTCAACCGGATCTTTACAACTTTTAATGCGTTTTTTGGCCAGTTTTTAAACTTCTCCATTCCATTAATAATTATGGGATTAATAATGCCTGCCATTTCGGACCTTGGAAAAGGTGCAGGAAAATTATTATTAGTTACAACTGCCATTGCTTATGGATCCACTTTGTTCTCTGGATTTATGACCTATTTTACAGTTTCCAACATATTTCCACAATTATTAGAATCTCATGTAAACGATGTAGCTCAAATTGCCGATGCAGGTCAAGAGCTAACCCCTTACTTTAGTATTACGATTCCAGCCTTATTAGATGTTATGTCGGCCTTGGTTTTTGCTTTTGTAATTGGTTTAGGATTATCCTTTCAAGAGAAATCTAATTTAAAACTGGTTGTAAAAGATTTTGAAAAAATAATTATGCAATTAATTGAAAAGGTTATTGTACCGCTTTTACCACTTTTTATATTAGGCATTTTTTCAAGTATGGCCTATAGTGGTCAAGTATTCTCAATTCTAAAAGTTTTTATAAGTATTATAGGAGTTATTTTTGCTTTACACATTTTACTTCTTCTACTAGAATACACCATTGCAGGAGTCCTTACAAAGAAAAATCCCTTAAAGTTATTGGTTACTATGATGCCTGCTTATTTTACAGCCTTAGGAACACAATCATCCGCAGCTACAATTCCTGTAACTTTAGAACAAACTTTAAAAAATGGCGTGTCAGAAAAAATTGCTGGTTTTGTTATTCCACTATGTGCCACTATTCATCTTTCCGGAAGTATCATGAAAATAACTGCTTGTGCCATGGCATTAATGATTTTACATGGACTACCGTTTAGTTTCACTCTTTTTGCGGGATTCATTTTCATGTTAGGAATAGCTATGGTTGCTGCACCTGGAGTTCCTGGCGGTGCTATTATGGCTGCAGTAGGTGTTTTACAATCTATGTTAGGATTTAATGAAGAAATGATTGGGTTAATGATAGCCCTGTATATTGCTATGGATAGTTTTGGAACCGCTTGTAATGTTACTGGTGATGGCGCCATATCTTTAGTTGTAAATAAAATTACAAAAGAGAAATTGATAGCTTAAATTAAATTGGATGTTTTTCTTTTTTGATAACAATAAGAAAGTACTAATTTATACTAAACTCTAAGAGGTAAAATTACACGGTTTATTCAGTGCAATTCTTTGATGAAGCAAAAAATCCCCCTTCAGAAATGAAGAGGGATTTACTTAACTACATGTGCTTCAAAACCTTCCTAACAATAACTTATTACTATAAACAAGTCTAGCTTTGAATCAATTTGGCAGCTTAAAAAATTGATAATATACACTTACTATATAAATCGCGAATATCACTAATATTTCTTAATTTATCAAGTAGAAACTCCTTCAATATTTGTGCAAAATAGCCCTATTTAAACACCAACCTGAATTTTAATTTCTAGCCACTATTTAACTTCGAAAGCAGGATATTTAGAAGCGTTTAAATTTATAGCGAAAATTATTCCTATATTAATGGAAATTATAAATCAAAAAATTATGAATCAATCAGTAAAGCGAATTTTAATGATAGTGGGTGTCGTACTTTTAGTATATGGTATCTATACCTTAATTGCGCCAGAAGCATCAGTTAGTGTAGGAGAATTAAGTATTGAAGCACAAGACAACACAGACTCTTATATTACCATAGGTTTGGGTCTAGCTGCATTAGTATTAGGTTATCTTGGTGGTAAAAAATAGTTGAATTTAACTTATAAAAAAAAGCAACCAAATTGGTTGCTTTTTTTTAAGGAGACACTTCTATTATGTCTCAATATATTGCTTACTATTATATATGTAAGGCTCTATCGTCAGTTGCAGCTAAAGCCGCTTCTTTAAGCGCTTCTGTAAAAGTTGGATGTGCATGTGACATTCTAGAGATATCTTCAGCTGAAGCTCTAAACTCCATAGCAACTACAGCTTCGGCAATCATATCAGCAGCACGAGCTCCCACCATGTGCACGCCTAAAATTTCGTCTGTAGTTTTATCTGCAAGAACTTTTACAAATCCGTCTAAATCCATACTTGCTCTACTTCTACCTAAAGCACGCATAGGAAATTGACCAGTTTTATATTCAACTCCTCCTTCTTTAAGTTGCTCTTCGGTTTTCCCCACTGAAGCAACTTCTGGCCATGTGTAAACCACACCTGGAATTAAGTTATAATCGATATGTGGTTTTTGTCCAGCTATTGTTTCTGCAACAAAAGTTCCTTCCTCTTCAGCTTTATGAGCTAACATGGCCCCTTTAATAACATCCCCTATGGCATAAATGTTACTTGCTGAAGTTTGTAAATGTTCGTTTACTTCCACTTGACCTCTGTCGTTTAATTTAACTCCAGCAGCCTCGGCGTTTAAACCATCAGTATAAGGACGACGTCCAACTGATACTAAACAGTAATCACCTCTAAATTCTACTTCTTCACCTTTTTTATTATCGGCTTTCACAATCACTTCGTCTCCTACTCTTTCTACAGACTTTACTTTATGAGAGGTATTGATTTTGAATTTTTGCTTCTTTAAGACTTTGTTTAATTCCTTAGACAAACCAGCATCCATAGTTGGAATTATTCTGTCCATATATTCAATAACAGAAACTTCGGCTCCTAGACGTTTGTAAACTTGTCCAAGCTCCAACCCAATTACTCCTCCACCAATTACAATTAAGTGTTTTGGTATTTCAGTTAGTTTTAAGGCTTCAGTTGAAGTTATAATTCTTTCTTTATCAATGTTGATAAAAGGTAGGCTTGAAGGTTTGGATCCTGTAGCAATTATCGTGTTCTTTGCTTCAATTTCTATAGTTTCTTCTCCTTTAATGGTAATATGAGTTGCATCTTTAAAAC
Source organism: Xanthomarina sp. (assembly GCF_035306605.1). NCBI lineage: Bacteria > Pseudomonadati > Bacteroidota > Flavobacteriia > Flavobacteriales > Flavobacteriaceae > Xanthomarina > Xanthomarina sp. The sequence continues at coordinate 29,208 of NZ_DATGNR010000030.1, forward strand.
TTCCCACTCCCTGATAAACATCAACTTTATTCTTATTCATTAAGAAATTAATACCACCAGAAGTTGTTTCTACAACCGCCTGTTTACGCGCAATCATTTGCTTTAAATTAACCTTAATTTCGCCTGGAATATCAATTCCATGTTCTTCAAAATGTTTGATTGCATCTTCATAGTGATGCGACGAATCTAAAAGCGCTTTACTTGGAATACACCCTACATTTAAGCAAGTTCCTCCAAGAGTTGGATATTTTTCTATAATAGCAGTTTTCATTCCTAGTTGAGCGCAACGTATTGCTGCTACATAACCTCCAGGACCAGAGCCAATAATGGCCACATCGTATGAATTCATATAAGTATTTTTATCGAGTTTTGTTAAAACGTGTACAAAAGTACAAATGTTTTGCGGGAAGGCAATAAAAAAGTAAGTTCTTAATTAGGCAATTTGCTCTAAAACAAAACAAGGACAACTCTAACAATTATATTAGGCCGCCCCAGTTTATAGTTAATTCTCCCTAAGAACTAATTAATAGCACAACAAATATCGTAATTTTATATATTTTAAACAATACTCAAATTGAGTAATTTTTAAAAAAAATTAAATCAAATTTCTGTTTATTTTAAGCATTCCTACCAGTTCGCCTGTTGAAGAAATATTTAATTTTTTAAGGATGTTTCTTCTATGTGTATCTACTGTATTTGGACTTATACTTAAAAGTTCTGCAATTTCTTTACTAGAATTTTTAATAGCTAAGAGTCTGATAACATCTCGTTCACGATTACTTAATCCTCCCGTTAGTTGTTTTTGAGAGAAATTATTGAAATACTTGGTTTCGTACGTATTGTTTTCGTTTAAAAGTTTTGCCGTTCCAGTAATTGACATCTTAATTTTTGAATCTAAAACTGTATAATGTGCTAAACCTATAATGGGTTTTTTATCTGAATCGAGTTCTATGGGAGAGGTATTTTGAACAATATTGACATATACCCCTTTGGAGTTTTTAAGTCTATAATTCCATGTGTAGTTCATACGATGTCTTTGTTCTATAGGAATATCCTCTAAAGTATAAACCATCAATTCATTTAAAGTTTTTAGCCACAATTCGATATCTTCAGGATGTATTCTACTCCAAAAATAGCGCATCCCCTTATTCAACATTGTGTCCTTATTAAATCCTATACAAGAATTCATGTTTTTACTAATAAACTCAAAAGTCAGGTTTTGTGTGTTAGTAATACAAAAAAATGTAGAACTATAGGGTAAGTACACATCCAATTCTAAAAACTTTTTTATGTGATGCGTAAGTATAGGACTATCATAAGATTTGAAAATATCATTATAAATTTTGTCGACGTTTTTTAACTGCATGCATTAAATTTAACACAAAAATTTAAAAAGTCAGTATGGAATATCATTAAATATTAATAGCAGTACCATGTTTTACTTCATTAATAACAAACATACTATGTGTACTACCAATATGATTTATGGATGTTAACTTGTTTACCATAAATTCCCGGAAGGCCTCCATATCCTCTACAATTACTTTAAGCAGATAATCATAATCACCACTGATATGGTAACACTCCATAACTTCTACTAAATTAGCTACTTCCTTTTCAAATTTAACAACGTAATCCTGCGTATGCTGTATAAGCTTGATGTGGCAAAAGGCCACAAAACTCTTTTCAACTTTCTCTTTTTTAACTAGGGCGACGTAGTTTGAAATAACACCTTGATTTTCTAATTTTTTAATACGTTCGTAAACAGCTGTTACTGACAAATTAAGTTTATTTGAAAGTTCTTTATTTGTTTGCTTACAATCTGCTTGCAGGTATGTTAGTAGCTTTTTATCTATGGCATCGAAACTCATTTTTGAAAATTTTTCAGTTCTACCCTATAAAACTCAGTAAAACATATTTTTTATTCTACAAACATACATATTTATAGATTTATAATCTAACAACAAGCCCTGCCATTGATTATTTCTCTAAATAACTCGACATTTACATCACTTTTAACTTAAAAATATTTATATATATGGCTTTCAAACCAGCAAACAACATACAAGATTTACAATATTTTGGAGAATTTGGAGGTGTAAACCCTTCTATTTCAGACTCATCTACTTACACTTTTTTATCGGCAAAAACTATGTTCGATACTTTTGAAGGTAATGCTGATGGTTGTTACCTATATTCTCGTCACTCTACTCCGTCCAACCTATATTTAGGTGAAGCTTTAGCTGCCATGGAAGGTACCGAAACTGCTAATGTTACTGCATCTGGGATGGGCGCTATTACCCCGGTAATTATGCAACTTTGTGGCGCTGGAGATCATGTGGTTTCTAGTAGAACAATTTATGGTGGAACTTACGCCTTCCTAAAGAATTTTGCTCCTAGATTGAACATTGCAACAAGTTTTGTGGATATAACTAAACTAGATGTGGTTGAAGCTGCCATAACCCCTAATACTAAGGTCCTTTATTGCGAGTCTGTTAGTAACCCTTTACTAGAGGTGGCTGATATTTCTGGTCTTGCTAAGATTGCTAAAAAGCATAATTTAAAGTTGGTTGTAGACAACACTTTCTCTCCTTTATCCATTTCACCTAGCCAATTAGGAGCTGATATTGTAATCCATAGTTTAACTAAATTTATTAATGGCTCTAGCGATACGGTTGGAGGTGTTGTTTGTGGAACTCAAGAATTCATAAACGATTTACGCAATGTAAATGATGGCGCTTGTATGCTTTTAGGAGCAACTATGGATAGCTTAAGAGCAGCTTCTATTTTAAAAAATCTAAGAACGCTACATATTAGAATGCAACAACACAGCTTAAATGCAAGTTATTTGGCTGAAAAATTTGAAGCACTCGGATTAAAAACTGTTTATCCTGGATTGGCTTCACATCCTTCTCATGAGTTATTCAAATCCATGATGAATGAAAAATATGGTTTTGGAGGAATGCTAACTGTAGATGTAGGTTCTTTGGAAAAAGCCAACGCCTTAATGGAATTAATGCAAGAGAAAAACTTAGGTTATTTAGCAGTTAGTTTAGGATTTTATAAAACCTTATTCTCTGCTCCAGGAAGTTCTACTTCATCTGAAATTCCAGAAGACGAACAAAAAGAAATGGGCCTAAGTGATGGCTTGATTCGCTTTTCAATTGGATTGGATGCTGATATTGAACGCACGTATAATATGATGCACGGATGCATGAAGGAATTGAATATTCTTTAAATTTCAAAAATATATTTAACAAAAAAGAGAGCCGGTAATAGGCTCTTTTTTTTGTTTATTTTCGAAGATGAACTGAGTGGTGTTCTATTAAAAACTTATTTTTAAACGAAACTACCTAATACCTATTATTAATACCTTCTAAAATTTGCTATACTATAATCTAGTCAGCTTCGATTAGTTCGATGTTCATAGTTGCTGAACTTGGTATAACATAAACAACTGTTAGAGTACTGTCCGTATATAACCTTATAATGTTCCCAGCATTTAAATGAATTATCTTAGTCATGCTGCAAGAACTATTTCCTAGATGAGTTACCCGAGTATGACTATAAGAACCTGGTATAATCCCTGTTGTATTTGTACCAGTAGATAAATAAAAACCTAAAGTTACTGGATTAGGGGCAGGTTCGCTGGCTTTAAACATATCAATCGACAAAGAATAAGTTACTCTATAAATTCCAGATGTAACAATTTCAAAACCATTAAAAGTTGGTGGTGCCGCACTATCAGGAACAGGAATAACACCTTCCATTTCCCCTAAACCATTAAACCTTATGGGTATAGTAGTATTCATATCCTGTCTTAAGTTTCTAGCTAAGCCTTTACCACTATTATCAAATATTTCACCATATACCTTATCGCTGTATTCTTTAAATCTACTCCATTGACTACCATCCCAATAATAAAAACCGGGAGTTACAGAACTTACACCTATAGTTGTATTTGTATTATAAACTAATAAACTTGTCGCAGGGCTTACTATTGTTGTAACATCATTTATAGAGTTCAATGCGACTCTTGGTATTAAAACTCCCGCACTAGTGCTTTCTACATCTAAAACAGAAGATGGATCCGGATTAGTAGTACCAATACCTACTTGTGCCGAAACTTTAAAAAAGAAGACAAAAAACAAACTTAATAGAATGATATTTTTATGGAAGTTCATGATTTATAAAATTATACTACTAAAG
>NZ_DATGNR010000031.1:0-61652 GCF_035306605.1 Xanthomarina sp.
TGTAGACCAAGACATTTCAGAAACGTGAATTAGTCCTTCAACTCCTTCAGCTACTTCAATAAATGCACCGTAATCTGCAATTACAACCACTTTTCCTTTTACTTTGTCTCCAACTTTAATGTCTTCGCCAAGAGCATCCCAAGGATGTTTGCTTAATTGTTTTAAACCTAATTGGATTCTTGATTTATCTTCATCAAAATCAAGGATAACTACGTTTAATTTTTGATCTAACTCAACAATCTCGTTTGGATGGTTGATTCTAGACCAAGAAAGATCTGTAATGTGGATTAATCCATCTACACCACCAAGGTCGATAAACACACCGTAAGAAGTAATGTTTTTAACAACACCTTCTAATACTTGTCCTTTTTCTAACTGACCAATAATTTCTTTCTTTTGTTCTTCAATATCAGCTTCGATAAGAGCTTTATGAGATACAACCACGTTTTTAAATTCATGGTTAATTTTAACCACTTTAAATTCCATTGTTTTGTTAACGTATTGATCGTAATCTCTAATTGGCTTAACGTCGATTTGAGATCCTGGTAAGAATGCTTCAATTCCGAAAACATCTACAATCATACCACCTTTAGTTCTGCATTTAACAAAACCATTAACGATTTCACCATTATCATGCGCTGCGTTAACACGGTCCCAAGCTTTAATTACACGAGCTTTTCTGTGAGATAATATTAATTGACCAGTTGCGTCTTCACGAACATCGATTAATACTTCTACTTTATCTCCTACTTTTAAGTTTGGATTGTAACGGAATTCGTTTAATGAAATAACACCTTCAGATTTAGCGTTGATGTCAATAATAGCATCACGATCTGTAATGTGAATAACTACTCCTTCAACAACTTCATCATCTAAAGTGTCAACGAAATTTTCAGTTACTAATTTTTCAAATTCTTTTAATTGAGTATCATCAACCTCATCAATACCTTCTTGGTAGTTGTGCCAATTGAACTCTTTTAAGAATTTTTCTGGATTTGCTTGAGCTTCAGATACTACTGGAGCCTCTACTGCTGTTGCTTCAGTTGCTTCAACCTCAGCTTGTTTTGCTTTTTCAGCCATTTAATAAATGTTAATAATGTTTTACAAGATTTTCAGTTTTATGAACTTGTAAGAACATTATGTTTTGTATCCTGTGTTGTTTCAGAAATTTTAAGCAAATAACACACAGAAGTGTTAGTTTAAATTTATTTCAGTCCCTTTTAATTTCTGACTCTCTGCTAAAAGGAGTGCAAAATTAATGATTTTGATTAAAATAACCTAATGTATTTTTCTAAAAATTAAAGCTTTAGTTGTTTTCTTTTAACTTAGCCTCAACAAGTTGCAGAATTTTATTAAATTGTTGATCTAAAGTCATGTTGGAATTATCAATTTCTATAGCATCATCTGCCTTAAAAAGCGGAGAGTCTTCTCTATTTGAATCTATAAAATCGCGTTCTTGAACATTGTGCAGCACATCTTCGTAAGATACATTTTCACCTTTTGAAATTAGTTCTTGATACCTTCTGATTGCTCGTGTTTCGGCAGAAGCCGTCATAAATAACTTAAGTTCGGCATTTGGAAACACTACAGTTCCAATATCTCTACCATCCATTACAATTCCCTTGTTTTCACCAAGTTCATGCTGCTGCTTGACAAGTTGCTTTCTAACTTCGGATATTTTAGCTATTTGGCTAACAAAACCAGACACCTCTAAGGACCTAATTTCCTTCTCTATATTAACTCCATTTAAATATACTTCTGAAAACCCTAATTTTGGATTGAATTTAAAGCTTATTTCAAGTCCTTTTAAATTATTTATTAAAGCTTCTTTGTCAAACTGTTCTTGACTTATAAACCCTTTTTGCATAGCAAACCAAGTAACAGCGCGATACATAGCTCCAGAGTCAACATAAATATATCCTAGATGTTTGGCTAATTGTTTGGCGACAGTACTTTTCCCTGTAGAAGAAAATCCGTCGATTGCTATGGTTATTTTATTCATATATATTAATTGAAGTGGCAAAACTACTTAAAAATCTCAAAGGAAGTAAAGGAATTATACTTATTGATTTAAAATTACTTTAAGTGGTGAAAATTTAAATTAATTAAGATGTTTAGCGTAAATCTAATTGTAGTCCAAAAAAGCTAGCATTAGCTGCACTTGTATACCTAGCGTGCGTAAAACTAAAGCGCAGTTTGTTTAGCTTCAAACCGAATCCGGCTGAAATACCTGAAAAATTACGTTGATCTAGTATTTTAAGTTCTTGTCCTCGTCTAAAGTTATATCCTAAACGAATATTAAATGCTCCTTCAGGAAATAATTCAGCTCCAACAATGGTGTGATTTAAAACATTATCGAAAAAGCCAACTTTTTCCTGTGTTTGATTACCTTCTAAATCGGTTTCGGCTCGAGCGGGATTTGATACTGAAATAGGCCATTTTTGTAAGTTCTCAAAAGTTAAATGCCAGCGAATTGGCACATTCTCTAAGGTTTGAGACATACCAAAAGCCACTTCCAAAGGTAAAGGTTCATTTAATCCTGCATAGGTTGTAATCTGTACACCAGCATTTCTAACCACCAAAGTGGCTTGAAATTCTAAATCTTCGTTTATATAAATAAGTCCAGCATCTATAGCTGCTCCAAAGGAACTATACTGTTCTAATTTCGATGTTATTAATTTAACATTTCCACCAATATAGAAATCAGAAAAACCTAATTGCGTTGCATATCCAAAAGAAACCGCCGCTTCATTACCAGTAAATGATCCTGTAGAATTTCCATCTTCATCGTAACCATCAAAACTCCCGTAATTAATGTAATTAACCCCCATGTGGAACGTTTTCGTTCTTCTGTCCCAAGTATATGCATAAGCTGCTGTTCCGTAGCTAATGCCTCCTAAATAACTGGTGTAGTTTAGTGCTAATTGATTATCCATCTCTGGATTTATAGTAGCTGGATTAGTAAGACCTTGTGTAACATCGTAATCCACATTAGTAAAGACTTTTCCACCTAAAGCAGCTTGTCTAGGAGACGATACGAGATTAAGAAACTGATATGTTGTTTCACCACCAATTTGAGCAGAAACAAAAGTGCTGAGTAGTAATATTAAAACTATCGAGATTTTCTTAAACATACATGTGAATCGTAATGCGATCTATCTATAAACGGATGCAAGTATAATTTATTTTTAAATGATAAAAAAAACCTCGAATATAAATTCGAGGTTTTGTTACATTTTAATGCTAATTTACTTAAAGTTTTTTCGCATTTACCACTTTTTGATTGGTTATTGCTATTTTAATAACTTCACTCATGTCTGAAACATAGTGAAAAGTCAAACCTTTTAAATATTCTGGTTTAATTTCTTCTATATCTCTTCTATTTTCTTCGCAAAGTAGAATTTCTTTAATTCTTGCTCGTTTGGCTGCCAAGATTTTCTCCTTAATTCCTCCAACTGGAAGAACTTTTCCTCTTAAGGTAATTTCCCCTGTCATAGCCAAACTCTTCTTTACCTTCTTTTGAGTAAATAAAGATACCAAAGAAGTTAACATAGTTACTCCTGCACTTGGTCCGTCCTTGGGAGTTGCACCTTCTGGCACGTGAATATGAACATTATATTTTTCAAAAATATCCGGATCTATACCTAAGTCCTTAGCATTAGCTTTTATAAATTCCATAGCAATGGTTGCCGACTCCTTCATTACGGTTCCAAGATTCCCTGTAATGGTTAAGGTGCCTTTACCTTTAGACAAAATGGATTCAATAAATAGGATATCACCTCCTACCCTTGTCCAAGCCAACCCTGTAACAACACCTGCTACATTATTGTTTTCGTACTTATCGCGTTCTAGTTTTGGTCCACCTAAAATCTCTATAATATCCTCGTTAGAAATTTTGATATTATATTCTTCTTCCATGGCAATGTTTTTAGCTGCATAACGTACCATTTTGGCAATTTGCTTCTCTAAACCACGAACTCCTGATTCTCTAGTATAACCTTCAACTATTTTTTCCAATTGAGGTTTAGCTATTTTCAAATCCATATCGGTTAAACCATGTTCTGACAATTGTTTTGGAAGTAAATGACGTTTGGATATTTCTACTTTCTCTTCAATTGTATAACCAGTAACATTAATTATTTCCATTCTATCTAACAAAGCTGGCTGAATGGTCGATAAACTATTACAAGTGGCAATAAACATAACTTTGGACAAGTCGTAACCCATTTCCAAGAAATTATCATGAAACTCGCTATTTTGCTCTGGATCTAATACCTCTAACATTGCAGAAGATGGATCTCCTTGATGCGAATTTGAAAGCTTATCTATTTCATCTAAAACAAAAACCGGATTAGAAGTGCCTGCTTTTTTAAGGTTTTGAATGATACGTCCAGGCATAGCACCAATATAGGTTTTTCTATGACCTCTAATTTCAGCCTCATCACGTAAGCCTCCTAAGGACATACGCACATATTCTCTACCTAAAGCTTCTGCCACAGATTTACCCAAGGAAGTTTTACCAACCCCTGGAGGTCCATAAAGACATAAAATTGGCGACTTCATGTCGTTACGTAATTTAATAACAGCTAGATATTCAATAATACGTTTTTTAACATCATCTAAACCGTAATGATCTCTATCTAAAATACGTTTAGCACGTTTTAAATCGAACTTATCTTTGCTATACTCATTCCAAGGTAAATCTAAAAATAAATCAAGGTAGTTACGTTGAATAGAATATTCCGCAACTTGAGGGTTCATTCGTTGCATTTTAGAAATTTCCTTATTAAAATGCTCTGCAACTTTCTCGCTCCATTTTTTAGTTTTCGCACGAATTTTCATTTCCTCCAATTCCTGGTCATGACTTACACCGCCAAGTTCCTCTTGAATGGTTTTCATTTGTTGATGAAGAAAATATTCGCGTTGTTGTTGGTTCATATCACTTTGAACCTTCAACTGAATATCATTTCTTAAAGCCAACTTTTGAAACTCAATATTCATGAACTTTAAGGTTGATAATGCTCTTTCCTTTAGGTCGTTTATTTCTAATAAAGACTGTTTTTCTTGAACCGAAAGATTCATATTAGACGAAACAAAATTTATTAAAAACGAGTTACTTTCAATGTTTTTAATAGCGAATGAAGCTTCACTTGGAATATTTGGGCTGTCTTTTATAATTTGAAGCGCTAAATCTTTAATAGAATCTACAATGGCTTCAAACTCCTTATTTTTAACAGCCGGCCTTACCTCTGGAACCTCACTAATGGTAGCCGTCATATATGGTTCTTCAGTTACTACCTCGTCTACTTTGAACCTTTTTTTACCTTGAATAATTACGGTGGTATTACCATCAGGCATTTTTAATACGCGTAATATTCTAGCTACCGTACCTGTTTCATGGATGTCAGCTCCAGTTGGATCTTCTACCTCTTCATCTTTTTGTGCTACTACACCAATTACCTTACTCCCTTTATTGGCATCATCAATTAACTTGATAGATTTATCTCTACCCGCTGTAATAGGAATAACTACCCCAGGAAACAAAACTGTGTTTCTTAATGATAAAATAGGTAGCGTATTTGGTAATTCCTCGTTTGATATTGCTTCTTCGTCTTCAGGTGTCATTAAAGGAATTAATTCTGAATTTTCATCAAACTCCTGAAGTGACAAACTGTCAAGACTAAATAAATCTCTTTTCTTCATATTTTTTATTAAGTCATTCTGTCATTAATCTTGCTAAAAACAAAATGTATCTTTTATTTTTTATTTCTACAATAAATTACAAAATTCTAAATATCAATTGATTACACTGTTAGTCAGAATTTCATCTTCTTCTAAAAGTCCAATTAATATGCCATACTCCACATCCACTCCAAAAAGTTTATTTGTTTTAATATAATATGTAAAATCTATCGTTTTTAAATTAAAATAAAATAATTTTATACAAACTGTAACAACTTAGCATCAACTACATCTTTTATTTAACAACCCCTAATATTTGGTACTAACCCATCAAAATATTGAACAACTTATTTTGCTGTGCAAATCAGGAAACCAATTTGCGCAGTTAGAACTATACAACCGGTATTATAAAGCCATGTTTAATGTTGCCTATAGAATTGTTAAAAATAGATATGAAGCAGAAGACGTCATGCAGGAAGCTTTTCTACAAGCTTTTACAAAATTAGAAAGTCTACATGATAATTCCTTTTTTGGAGCTTGGTTAAAACGGATTGTTATAAATAATAGTCTTCATCATTATAGAATAAACAGAAAACATGAAAACACCTCTTTTGATGATATGAAATATATAATTGAAAGCGAGAACTTAGGAATAGGAATATATGAAGATTACGAGTTTACAAATTTAAAAGCCAAACAAGTTCTTGAAACCTTAAGTACTTTAAAGGATAACCTTGACCTTACACCTTATTGAAGGGTACGATTACGAAGAAATTGGTAGTATTTTAAACATGAGTTATGCGAATTGCAGAACAACTATTTCGAGGGGGAAAGAAAGCTTACGACAAAAATTATTTCATATATCAACCAATTAAAATATTAACTATGAGCGCAGATAAAATAAACAAACTGTTTGATGACTTAAAAAACACGTTTGATGTTGAAGAACCAAATTCTGGACATAGCCAACGTTTTTTAAACAAATTAAAGAGTCAATCAAACTCCAATGAAACTCCTATTGCTTCTTCAGTTTACAAACTTTGGAAACCAATGGTTGGTATAGCAGCAGCCTTACTTTTACTAATGACTTTGGTTTTATCTAGCAAGAATTATAATAAAGTAAGGGATTTAGCAAATGTGTCTCCCGAAATGGAAAAAACACAAAGCTTCTTTGCAAATACTATATCCGTAGAATTAAAAAAGTTAGAAAATGAATCGCATCCAGAAGCAAAGAAAATTATAAGGGATGCCCTAATTCAAATTAAAAAACTAGAAGTAGTTTATGAACACCTAAAGGAAGATTTAACTAAAAGCGGAAATGATAATCGGGTCATTTTTGCCATGATAAAAAACTTTCAAAGCAGAATTGATATTTTACAAAACACGCTATTACATATAGAAAACATAAAAAACCTAACACATGAAAAATACTCAAATATATAACCTCATTATACTTTTTTTGTTAATTCCAACTATTGGTTTTTCAAGCATAGATCCAAAAAAAGATTCAAATATCAGGGAAGAACATTCCAAGGAAAAAGTCATTCAAAAATCTTTTAACGTAAGCCCGAATGCCACTTTAAAAATTGATAATAGTTATGGAAACTTGGACATTATTACATGGAAAGAAAATAGAATTGAAATTATGGTAACCATTACCACGAAAGGAAAGCATGAAGATAAAGTTCTAAACAAATTAGATGAAATATCGGTAAATTTTAGCGCAACCAATAGTCTTGTGTCTGCTAAAACAATTTTTAATAACAATAAATCTAAATCCTGGTGGAATTGGGACGGATATAGCAACGTAAACATGACTATTAACTATGTAATTAAAATACCAATTACAAATTCTGTAGATTTAAGCAACGATTACGGAAGCATTAATTTAGGTAAACTTGAAGGACGAGCAACAATAAGTTGCGACTATGGAAAAATAACAACTAAAGAACTAATGGCGGATAACAACAAAATTAGTTTTGACTATACCTCAAACTGTTATTTTGAATTTATAAAAAGCGGTGAAATTAATGCTGATTATAGCGGATTTAATCTTGCTAAAGCAAAAAGCATCATGGTTAAAGCAGATTACACTACTTCTATAATTGAGACTGTAGAAGATATAAATTACGTTTGCGATTATGGTTCAATTAAAATTAAGAGAGCCAATAACATAACTGGTAATGGCGATTATTTAACTGTTTTAATTGGAGATGTATATAAGAATGTAAATCTGAATGCAGATTATGGTTCTATAAAAATTGGAAATATGACGGCAAACGCGGGTAACATAAACATAAACTCCGATTACACCGGAATTAAAATTGGTCATGAATCAAATTATCTCTTTAATTTCGAAATTGATTTAGAATATGCCTCTTTAGAAACTAGTGGCTTTCAATTTAATATAAAACGCGAAGAATCTGGAGAAAACTACTATACTGGTTTTTATGGTGAACCAAATTCCTCTAATTTTATAAAAATAAAATCAGATTACGGAAGTGTGTCTTTTATTAAAAATTAACCAATCATAAAAATGTTTATTATTTAATCGTCGTGTCTTGGTACCCTAAACAACAAAATAATTCCAATTAAAAAGAAAACAAATAAAAACAAAATTGAATTTCTCATGCTACCAGTTACTTGGTCTATAGTTGCAAAAAGAACCATTCCTATAACAATACCTATTTTTTCGGCAACATCGTAAAAGCTAAAGAAAGACGTAGTATCCGGAGTGTCTGGTAAAAACTTGGAATAAGTAGACCTAGCTAAAGCTTGAATCCCTCCCATAACCAATCCAACCATACCTGCTGTTATATAAAACTGTATGGGTGTAACCACAAAATAAGCTGCAAAGCATAAGCTTAGCCAAACAAAGTTAACGGCAATAAGTGTTTTAATATTTCCAAATTTCTCCGATGCTCTAGAAGTTAAAATGGCCCCTACAATGGCCACCAATTGAATAACCAAAATACTCACTATTAACCCCATCGTTTTTTCGCTATCGTCTGCCCACGCAATTTCCTCTTCGCCAAAATATACGGCCACCAACATAATAGTTTGTACTGACATGCTAAACACAAAAAAAGCAACTAAATAACGTTTAAGCCTCAAGTTTTCCTTAAGCTGAAGCCATACTTGTCGTAATTCTCTAAACCCGTTAAAAATAATATTTTTTGTTACTTTTTCACCATTGGAAACACCTTTAGGCAAAATATAGAAGGTATACTGACTGAATAAAATCCACCATAATCCAACCATAACGAAGGACCAACGCATCATTTCCATTTTTGCTTCTCCCGTGTCCTGACTCATAACCATGGCTAGATTAACAATTAGCAGTATTACACTTCCTATATAACCTAAAGAAAATCCTCTGGCACTTACTCGATCTTGTTGTTCTGGAAAAGCAATATCTGGTAAATACGAATTATAGAAAACCAAACTTCCCCAATAGCCTATTAACCCCATAAAGTAAAACAACAAGCTAATATAAATGTGATCGAGGCTAAACCAATACAGTCCAATACAGCCAAGGCCACCCATATAACAGAAAAATTTCATAAAACTTTTCTTATTCCCAACATAATCAGCAATTCCTGACAACAAAGGTGAGGTAAAGGAAACAACCAAAAAGGTAAAAGCTGTAACATAAGTTATTAAGGCTGTGCTTTTAAATTCAAAACCAAAAGCATTAACATGTTTAATTTCACTTAAAAATAATGCTGAATAAAATATAGGGAAAATGGAAGATGCAATTGTTAGGGTGTACACTGAATTTGCCCAATCATAAAAAGCCCATGCATTCAGTAGTTTTTTACTTCCTTTTTGAAGATTTGCCATAAATATTTTTTAAATAAAAAAAGCTGCTCATTAAATTGAACAGCTTCGAAAATAAGTAAATATTTTAAAATATTTCTTTTAAAATTTAGTAATTGGTCTGAACGTAGTTATACCAAATTTCTTGGCTTCAGAAACAGCCATTGGCACCAAAGAGGTAATTTCCTGAATTCTAGTATCATTAGATGGATGCGTACTTAAAATTTCTGGTGGTGCAGCTCCTCCACTATTCGCTTTCATACGTTTCCACAATTCGGCTGCTTCACTCGGATTATATCCTGCAATTGCCATTAAAATTAAACCAATTTTATCTGCTTCAGTTTCATGACTTCTACTAAAAGGTAACATAACGCCTACCTGAGACCCAATTCCGTAATACTGATTAAAAGCGGCTCTATCATTATCATTTTGAATAGCTATATTTCCTGCTAAGGCAACACCCTGTTGAATATAGTCTGCACTCATACGCTGTTGTCCATGATTAGCAAGCGCGTGAGCAACCTCATGCCCCATAATAGCGGCAACCCCTGTTTCACTTTGAGCTATGGGAAGAATTCCTGTATAAAATACAATTTTCCCTCCTGGCATACACCAAGCATTAACGGTTTTATCCTCTATTAATTTATATTCCCATTTATAATCTTTTAAATATCCTGCGTAACCATTAGCATTCAACCAACGTTCTGCCGCAATAGCAATACGTTGTCCAACTCTTGAAATCATTTCTGATTCACTAGTCCCTGTTACCACCTTACTTTCTTTAAGCACTTGGTTGTACTGCTGAAAGGCTGTTGGAAATAATTGTGAATTTGGCACCAAAGCCATAGTTTGTTTTCCTGTAAACGGATTTGTTGAACAAGCCGTAATCAACAAAAGGAAAACCATTGCACCTATAATTTTTCTTAATTTCATGCTATATATTTTATCTGAATTCAAAAATACAAAAATCATACCTTAGTTAAAATAAGCTAACAAATTGTTTTATATAATTTTGTTATTTTATCCGTAAAGTTAGCAATAGTTTTGCGACTAAAAGCGTACCAATCCGAAATAATTTTAATCCATATGAAACTATTTATAAGTCTTTTATTAGTTGTTAGCATTCAAAGTTGCCTTAGTCAAGATAAAAAAAATTCCGCTAAAAAAAACTCATTTAAAGTTACGAAAACAAATGCAGAATGGAAAAAGGAATTAAGTCCTGAAGCTTACTATGTTTTAAGGGAATCTGGAACTGAACGGCCATTTTCTAGTGCGCTAAACGATAATAAATCTGAAGGTGTATATGTGTGTGCGGCGTGTAAAACCCCTCTGTATAAAAGTGAAAACAAATTTGATTCCGGTACAGGTTGGCCGAGTTTTGATAGAGTTATCGCAGGTAATGTAGCATTTTCAAAAGGTGGAAATGGCTTTATGGGTATAGAAGAACATTGTGCCACTTGTGGCGGACATTTAGGACATCAGTTTAACGACGGACCTAAAGAAACCACTGGTAAAAGGCATTGTATAAATGGGGTGGCTTTAGAGTTTATACCAAAATCATAGGATTAAAATATGATAGATATAATTTACTTAAGATAAATTCTTAATAAAGAAACAACTCCTTAAATAATAAAATTAGACCTTTACTCTTATTCAAAAATTATTAAGCCATGGAAAGTGTATCTATAACTAGTGCCATAAAGCAGTTTAATTACTACAAAACCGTTGGCGACAAAACCTTGGAGCAGCTAACATTTGAAGAAATGATTTGGCAGCCCAATGAAGCGTCTAATAGTATTTCCGTTATTGTTAAACACATGGTTGGAAATATGCTTAGTCGTTGGACCAATTTTCTAATTGAAGATGGTGAAAAGGAATGGAGACAGAGAGATCAGGAATTTGAACACACGTATAAAAATAAAGAAGAAATTATAACTTCGTGGGAAAGTGGATGGAATTGTTTATTTGAAGCCATCCGTCCATTAACCGACAACGACCTAAGTAGAATAGTTTATATTCGAAATGAAGAGCATTTGGTATCAGAAGCTATATTTAGACAATTAGGGCATTACCCTTATCACATCGGGCAAATTGTATTTATTGGGAAAATGCTCAAAGGCAACCATTGGAAATCGCTTTCAATACCCAAAGGTGAATCTAAAACATACAATAAAGATAAGTTCAGACAAGTTAAAGACAGACGTCATTTTACTGACAATCTTTAATTAAGTTTTTTATTTACATATATCTAAACTGATAAGGGAGGATGGATAGTATATTTATTTAAGCCACAATTTCCATAATAAACAAACTCAAAATTTTTATCCTCTCCCCTTCTAAAAGTCTATTTTATATTCTCTTTTTACCATTTTGTCAAACATCATTTGTTATATGAAATTTACTTTTTGTACATTCGTAGCTTCAAAAAACGACTAAAAAATATACAATGAGTAAATACGATGTTATTGTTCTTGGAAGTGGCCCTGGGGGTTACGTTGCTGCTATTAGAGCGTCTCAGTTAGGCTTAAAAACAGCCGTAATTGAAAAAGAGAGTCTTGGAGGAGTGTGTTTAAATTGGGGATGTATTCCAACAAAAGCACTCTTAAAATCTGCTCAAGTTTTCGAATATTTAAAACATGCCGACGATTATGGTTTGTCTGTAAAAGAATTTGATAAAGATTTCGGAGCTGTTGTAAATCGCAGTCGTGGTGTAGCTGAAGGCATGAGTAAAGGTGTTCAGTTTTTAATGAAAAAGAATAAAATTGACGTAATTGAAGGTTATGGGAAACTAAAGACCGGAAAGAAAGTTGATGTAGACGGAAAAGAATATAGTGCAGATCATATAATTATAGCAACTGGTGCACGCTCTAGAGAACTTCCAAATTTACCCCAAGATGGTAAAAAAGTAATTGGTTATAGAGAAGCAATGACATTGGCTGAACAACCAAAGAAAATGATTGTGGTTGGATCGGGAGCAATTGGTGTTGAGTTTGCTTACTTCTATAACTCTATGGGAACGGATGTTACAATTGTAGAATACCTTCCTAATGTAGTTCCTGTTGAAGATGTTGACGTTTCTAAACAATTAGAAAAAAGCTTTAAGAAAAGTGGTATAAAAATCATGACTTCTGCTGAAGTTACTAAAGTAGACACTTCTGGAAGTGGTGTAAAAGCTACTGTTAAAACAGCTAAAGGTGAAGAGGTTCTTGAAGCTGACATTATTTTATCTGCTGTTGGAATTAAAACCAATATAGAAAACATCGGTTTAGAAGATGTAGGAATTGCTGTAGATAGAGATAAAATTTTAGTTAACAATTATTACCAAACAAATATCCCTGGATATTACGCTATTGGAGATGTTACTCCTGGACAGGCTTTAGCTCACGTTGCTTCAGCTGAAGGTATTTTATGTGTTGAAAAAATTGCAGGAATGCATGTAGAAGCTTTAGACTATGGAAATATTCCTGGTTGTACTTATGCTTCTCCTGAAATTGCTAGTGTTGGTTTAACTGAAAAACAAGCTAAAGAAAAAGGCTACGAAATTAAAGTTGGAAAATTCCCATTCTCTGCTTCTGGAAAAGCTAGTGCTGCTGGAACAAAAGATGGTTTCGTGAAAGTTATTTTTGATGCTAAATATGGCGAATGGTTAGGTTGTCATATGATTGGTGCCGGAGTTACCGATATGATTGCTGAAGCTGTTTTAGGTAGAAAGTTAGAAACTACAGGACATGAAGTTTTAAAAACAGTACATCCACATCCTACGATGAGTGAGGCTGTTATGGAAGCTGTTGCCGATGCTTATGGTGAAGTAATTCACTTATAGTATTAAAGTAACTATCAAAAAAACAAAAAGTTCCGAGATTTTCGGAACTTTTTGTTTTTATAGTCGTTGGCAAATTTCTTTATAAAAATTACGAGGAAATTAAAAAACTTTGCAGGGCTAATTCATAACTCTGCAACCCAAAACCAACAATTACACCTTTTGCATAAGGAGCTACATACGATTTGTGTCGATACTCATCGCGTTCAAATGTGTTAGAAATATGTACTTCAACTACTGCGGTTTCAATGGCCGCTACCGCATCACCAATTCCCACAGATGTATGAGTATAAGCTGCTGCATTTAATATAATTCCATAGTGAGAATAACCAACCTCTTGTAACTTATCAATTATTTCCCCTTCTATGTTAGATTGGTAATACTCCAAATTAACTTGAGGATATTTTGCTTTAATAGTTTCAAAAAACTCACTAAAAGTCAAACTCCCATAGATTTGAGGTTCTCGTTTTCCTAACAAATTTAAATTTGGCCCGTTAATTATGATGATTTTTTTCATCTGTACATTTCTGTTTTTGGTTTAAAGTAAAGGTATTAAAAATTAAAGCATAAAAAAACCGAAACTAACAGCTTCGGTTTTTATTTTTATTATTTACTTATTAGAACATAAATCCAAGTCCAACTTGCCAAACAGCATTTTTTGCATCTATATTCTGCAAAATGGTATCCTCTTTAAAGATGCTTGTTAAACCTAAGTTATAACGTCCATTTACAAAAAATCCACTATCGAACTTATATCCAGCACCAAAGGCTAAACTAGTATCAAAATCCTTGATATATGAGTCTTCTGGGTTAATTTCTATGTCACCTCCATCTGAGTTAGGTTGAAAGTCAAGTTCCTCATGAATTTTAAATCCAAATTGAGGTCCTACTTCCACACTTAAACCTTTAACTAAATAAGCTTTTAATAATATTGGGACTTGAATATAATCCAATTGATATTCTACATTATCTTTTGTATCAAAAATATTATCTTGATCATTTTCCTTTACGTCAAATCCTTGTCCTGAGTACATAACTTCAGGCTGAATTGATAATCTTTCTGTTATAGGGATTTCAGCTAAAAGCCCCACATTAAAACTGGTTCGAGATTTTATATCGTTAATATCATCTCCTGAAATTGTAGCAGAATTTAAACCTCCTTTCATACCCAATTGGACCGCTTTAGAATCTGCTTGTGCAAATATGCTACTTGCACTAAAAATAATTAAACCTGTAAATAAAACTAATTTTTTCATGTTTCTTGTTTTAAAGTTAACATACTATTTACGCCATAGGTTACTATTCCAGACGTATTGTTAACAGTATTTAACAAGAAAATAAGTACATTTAACAAGATGTTATAAAAAAAGCCGAAGTGTAAACTTCGGCTTTTAAACATGAATTATATTTTTAGAATCCAAATTCCACTCCAAAATTAAATGAGTTAAAACCACTTCCAGAAACATAGGTGCCTCCGTAATACGTGTCTCCATATTTAACACCTCCCGAAATACTTTGATAAGACGCTATTAAGGCAATAGTCCCTAAATCGAAACCAAATTTTGGTCGCGCATAAAACCCTGATTTAGCATCTCCTGATACATTAACACCAACACCAAGATCTAAACCTCCAAAGAACTTATGATCTGCGAAATAATATCTAGCAGAAGCAGCAATAGGAACAAAAGACGCGTCCTTATAATTTCTAACATAGTATGAATCTTCCCAATTATAATAGCTATAATCACCATCTGCGATAAAATGGGTATAACCAAGCAAACCTCCAACCTCTAGATTGTCGATAACTTCAAATAAATAAGCGCCATCAAAACCGAAGTTAAAGGCAGCAATATCACTTGCCGTACTTAATGGCAATCCAATATTCGCTCCTACATAAAAGCCACCATTTTTGGCTTTATCTACAAAATCGTTTTGAGCATGCAATGTGCTTAATCCGAAAACTGTTACTGCAGCAAATAATAATATTTTTTTCATAATCTTTAATTTAATTAATGTAAGTTTTTAATTATCAGTTAAATATATTTAAATATTCTGACTTTATTAAACCTTTATTAGTTTTAAATAAATAATTTTTGGATAAACAGAAGCCATAAAGATTGGCATTCTTACTTGTTTTGAGTTATTAAATCAAGTAAAACTTATTTCTTAATAATTCTAATTGATTTTATCTGTCCGCTTATTGAAATTTGAAGTAGGTAAGTACCTTGACTTAAATTTGAAAGATCCAAAATGGCATCCCTAGTGCCAGGATAAAAATCCGATAATTCCTGCCCAAGCAAACTAATTACTTTTACTGAATCTATAGTTTGTTTGGCTTTAATATACAGCTTACCAGTTGTTGGATTTGGATAAAAATGGAATTGACTTAAAGAAACTTCGTCTAAAGACAAAGGAGCACAAGTAACATCTGCTAACCAACCTGTATTTTGAACACTACTATCTGAAGTGAACACAAAAGTTAATGCTCCCGAAGCATCGGTAGAAGTAAATGACATACCCACAGACAGAACACTACTTGGAACAATTGGTATGGGTCCTCCAGAACTTTCCTCGCTACAAAGTGTTTGCGCCAAAACTGGATAGGTTGTATCCGGTCCGTTGAAAACCGTTAAATAGTCCCAACAGCCATCTTGGTTTCCATTTCCTGAGGAAGTTTCTATATCTACATAGGTAAATGTTACGGTCACCACATCGCTAGAAATATTAGGAGTAATAGTGGTTATTATAGTTTCATTGGGCAGGTACGAACCTGAAGCACCACCAGAATCAGAGAAAATACCACCACAAATAGGAGGAGCCACATCTGTTTCAAAACTCTTTACTATGTAATTTGATAGTCCATCAACATCACAATCTGCGGTTAAATAAACATCATATATGGTTTGAGGATTCAAAGGACTTGCCGTTGTGGTTAATATTCCAAAGGGAATGTTTTCTGTATAAATAGGACTATCTACTTCTGGGTCTGAATTTTCTGTAAAGACTTCTAACACATAACCATTGGACGCTTCTGCTACAGCATTCCAACTAAAGCTTGCCGTATTATGAGTTACTATTCCAACAGAAAAATTTGTAGGGTCTGGGCAAGGAATATCTAAAGATAATTCAAAATCAAAGGAATCAGAATTATTTGCATCATCCCACTCTATTAAATAAGTTGTTCCACTTATTACAGGCAAAACAAGTGTAGAGGTGTTGTTTTCGCCTGAATTATCATCGGAAACGATACAAATTAAATTCGAACAATCATTATTATAAACAGAAACTCATGTATCCACTCCTATATTTGAAGCTAAATCGGAAGTAATAGTTAAAATTCCCGAATGTGTTGATGTATAAGTATACCATTCAGCATTTGTAGCGCCTTCAAGACATGTGTTTGAAGCTCCATTAGCTGCATTGGATGGTCCATTGGAGTTAATAACTCCTAACCCAATATTAAAGGCATCTTCACAAACAAAATTATTATCTATTGGTATAGAGCCATCTATGGCAAACATTCCCAATTCGGCATTATTGTTATTAACTGTACCCACAGGCGTTGCTGTTCCTGTAGACACATTTACGGTGTATATGTTATTTACTCCTCCACCAATATAACCCGCCATATACAAAGTATTTGTTACTGGATCCACGTCAGCTTCTTGAGCAAAGGAAATGTCAATCCCCAAAGGCCCTATTAAGTTAGCTGTACCTGTTAAGGGATTTAAGGAGTATAAATTATCATAGGAAATATCTGCCATATAAATAGTCCCTGCGTTATCTATAGCAAGCCAAATACCCAAGGGAGTACCTGTTTCTCCTATAGTAGTTAAGGCTCCGCTAGTTAAATTTAAGGTATATAAGGTAGATGTACCTCCATCTGTAGTAAGTACATACATTATAGAATTCGTTTGATTCCATGCCAAACCGGAATAAGTCACATCAGAAGCTGCCCCTGTGAGTGCAGCAACAATTGATATAACTCCTGAGTCCGGTTCTACCATAAGTAAATTAGCATTGGCTGTATCCAAGGCATATAATGTACCGTTAAAATCGTAGTCGGAGGCATAAATTTCATCTACTATTTCTGCAAATGGGTTGATATTATATGGTCCTGTTAAAGGAAAACTTCCATAAATACCATTATTTCTAACATCTAAGGCGTAAACATCTCCAGTTGCCATACGAGTGGTATTAGACAGTTCTGATGATTGATAATAATCTGTTAGTATTTGTATATCCTTATTGTTGAGTAAACCTATTGGCTCCCTTACTGCCAAATTATTAAAAGATTGTACTTTTTGTAAAACCTCTTGAACTGCAACCGGAACATTGGATTTACTATTTGTTTGCGCGTACATAAGCGTTAAAAACAACGAAAATACAATTGAAAACACCTTTTTAAGCATTTTGGGTTTCATATCGAGAGGTTTGGTTATTTCCTAAAAGTACAAAATAGAATTGGCAAATAGCATGATTAAAACAATTAATACACACTAAATCAATTGATTACAAGTAAATACCTTAAATAAAAAAAAACAAAAACCCCATAAAACTTAGAGTTCTATGGGGTTCTTAGAAAAAACACAATACAAACTAAACTGCGTTTTCAATATTATAAAATGTCAAGCGAAATAATTAACAGATAAGCTTATTCCTTAATTTATTTAACATTATTTAAAACAAGGTTATTTGGCCGTTACCATCCAAACTTTCATCATTATCTGAACCTTTTGAAGAATTACTATCTGATTTAGATACATTTTCTTCATCAACCACCTCTATGTTTTCAGCTGGCACTTCTTCTGGCGCTTCATATGGTAAAGGTTCTAGTAAACTTACTTGATTTACTTTATCTTTAGTTAACTGATTTCCAAGTGCGGTAATTCCTTTTACCGAAATAAACTCTTCAAAATTGACTTGCATATTTTCTTTGCGGTCTTTACCTCTTTCTTTGGTAAATTCTACATCTGCCATTGGACGCCAATCTGTAGAAACAATTTCTAGTCTAGAATTTGGGTGATCGGAAATAAAACTTTCTTCTTTCGATTCGTTTTCAACCACAAAACGTTTCACATAGTAACGTTCTTTTTCTCCATCAAAATAAATGGCTGAAATAGGTTTTTTAGGAATCCATTTTTCCATGACTATCATATCGTCATCAAAGTGCGTTGTGATTTCTGGAATGATTGTTTTTATAGTACCCGATTGATTGATTATTAAAATTCGGTCTTCTCCTCTAAACTCGCCAACTAACTCGCCTCGCTCGTCTACATTTAATCGTTGTACAGTTTCATCGAACCATATTTTACGAGGTTTTAAGGTGGAAACTCCCTTTTCTTTTAATTCAATTTTTTTAACAGCATGTTTAGTAACTACATTTCCTTTGGACGCACGCCCCTTAATTAGAACCTCAGCAAAATCTAAATCCCATTTTAGTTTTTTTATGCTGCCTACTTGTCTCAGGTGAACTGTTACCATTTCAGCTTCCCCATTTGGGTTTGCCGAAAAATACCAAACCATTGAGCCTTTGTTCCCATTGGTTAAATCGTACTCCTTATCTCTAGTTATAGACGTAACGGCAAAACGTTTCACGTAAGATGGCCCTTTGCTCCCATCTCTATAAATCATGTTGTAAATGGTGCGTTTATCCTTTTTCTTAAACACAGCTACATGAATTATATCTTTACCTACAAATATTTTTGCATCTACTTTGCTCACCATCATTTTTCCTTCTTTGGTAAACACAATAATATCGTCTATGTCGCTACAATCGCAAACATATTCATCCTTTTTAAGTGATGTTCCAATAAAACCTTCCTCTCTATTTACATAAAGTTTGGTGTTTCTAATAACTACTTTCGTAGCATCAACATCTTCAAAAAGTCTAATTTCTGTTTGTCTTTCTCTTCCTTTTCCGTAGTCTTTTTTAAGTCTTTCAAAATAGGCTATGGCATAATCAATTAGGTTGGCTAAATGATGTTTTACTCTAGCTATTTCATCTTCTAAGGCATCAATTTTTTGTTGAGCCTTATCTATATCGAATTTAGAAATACGCTTGATACGAATTTCTGTTAATCTTAGGATATCTTCTTCTAAAACTGCTCGTTTTAAATGTTTGGTATGTGGTTTTAATCCTTTATCAATGGCTTGAATTACGCCTTCCCAAGTTTCTTCTTCCTCAATATCTCGATAAATTCGATTTTCAATAAAAATACGTTCTAAAGACGCAAAGTGCCATTGTTCTTCAAATTCACCCAATTGAATTTCCAACTCACTTTTTAGCAGTTGTACCGTATTATCTGTAGAATGACGCAGCATTTCAGACACTCCAACAAACAAAGGTTTATTATCTTCAATAACACAACCTAATGGAGAAATGGAAGTCTCACAGCTAGTAAACGCATATAAAGCATCAATAGTTTTATCTGGAGAAATACCTCCAGGCAAATGCACCAAAATTTCAACTTTGGCTGCTGTATTATCTTCTATTTTCTTGATTTTAATTTTTCCTTTTTCATTTGCCTTTAAAATAGTATCTATTAAAGACGAGGTATTGGTTCCAAAAGGAATTTCGGTGATAACTAGTGTGTTTTTATCTAATTGAGAGATTTTTGCTCTAACACGTATTTTTCCACCACGCAAACCATCGTTATAATTACTAACATCTGCTATTCCCGCAGTTGGAAAATCTGGATAAAGTGTAAAATTTTTGCCTTTTAAATGTTTTACGGACGCATCAATAAGTTCATTAAAGTTATGAGGTAGAATTTTTGTTGAAAGTCCAACTGCAATTCCTTCTCCTCCCTGGGCCAAGAGAAGCGGAAACTTTACAGGAAGGTTGACAGGTTCTTTTCTTCTTCCATCGTAGGAAGCCTGCCATTCGGTAATTTTCGGATTGTAAACAACATCTAAAGCAAATTTAGATAAACGTGCTTCAATATAACGAGATGCTGCTGCGCTATCTCCTGTAAGTATGTTTCCCCAGTTTCCTTGAGTATCAATTAACAAATCTTTCTGACCAATTTGTACCATGGCGTCTGCAATACTAGCATCACCGTGTGGATGATACTGCATGGTATGCCCAACAATATTAGCTACTTTATTATAGCGCCCATCGTCCAAATCCTTCATAGAGTGCATGATACGACGTTGCACGGGTTTTAAACCATCTTCTATAGCTGGCACAGCACGTTCTAGGATTACATAAGATGCATAATCTAAAAACCAGTCTTTAAACATGCCAGAAACCTTGGTAATGGTTTCCTTATTTTCTTCTTGCTCATTTAACAAATTGTTGTTCTCTTCGCTCATTAATCTTTAGATTTTCTGTTTTCCCTTATCATTTTACTTAATGATTGTCTGATATATTTTCTTTTTTTTCTAGAAACCAAAGTCACATTAAAGCATTCTTTTTTAACATGTCCGTTGGAGCTTTTAATAAACAACACCAATTCTTTATACACTAAGTAATCGTATATTTTAAAGCTTTTAAGTTTTGATTTGTGAAACTCTACGGTATGTTCTCTGTAATTAAAGTGGTCTGATAGCAGTAAACCTTTATTTGTAACCACCACTTTTAAGCCATCACTATCGTATTCAAAGTATTTAGAAATAAAATGAACAAGGAAAAATAGTGCACTAAAACCAAATATTAAAATAAATGCTGTTATCAGCGGGTTTGGAGTTAAATTTGTAAAAGCTCTGAAGATGGTTGCCAAAAGTATGGCTAAAACAATCAGTACAAAATAAACCGAAATGATTACATTTCTTACTTTAGAATTATTGGTTCTCATATTTTATCCTCCACTAAATCTAACTCAACTTTTAGGTTGTCAATAATAAATTCCTGTCTGTCCGGAGTATTTTTACCCATGTAGAAGGACAACAAATCTTCAATAGACATGTCTTTGTCTAACATGACTGGGTCTAAACGTATATTTTCACCAATAAAGTGTACAAACTCATTTGGAGATATTTCTCCAAGTCCTTTAAATCGAGTTATTTCTGGCTTAGGTTTAAGCTTTTCAATAGCACTTCGACGCTCATCTTCGGAGTAACAATAAATAGTTTCCTTTTTATTCCTAACTCTAAATAATGGCGTTTGCAATATGTATAAATGTCCTTCTTTAATAATTTCTGGGAAGAATTGTAAAAAGAAGGTTATTAATAACAATCTAATATGCATCCCATCCACATCCGCATCGGTAGCAATTACTACGTTGTTATATCGAAGGTCCTCTAAAGATTCCTCGATATTTAGCGCGGCTTGAAGGAGGTTAAATTCTTCGTTTTCGTAAACTATTTTTTTACTTAAACCATACGAATTTAATGGTTTTCCTTTTAAACTGAAAACGGCTTGTGTATTTACATCCCTAGATTTAGTAATACTACCAGAAGCCGAATCACCCTCTGTGATGAACAAAGTCGTTTCAAGATACCTTTCGTTTTTGGTGTCGCCAAAATGAACACGACAATCACGTAATTTCTTATTGTGAAGGCTTGCTTTTTTAGCACGATCCTTAGCTAATTTTCTAATTCCGGAAAGCTCTTTACGTTCGCGTTCTGCTTGAAGAATTTTACGCTGAATCTTTTCAGCTGTTTCTGGATTTTTGTGTAAATAGTTATCTAAATGTGTTTTTAGGAAATCGTTTATGAAGGTTCTAACCGTTGGTAGGTTTCCTCCCATATCAGTAGATCCTAATTTGGTTTTAGTCTGACTTTCAAAAACCGGTTCCATTACTTTAATAGAAACAGCCGAAACAACTGATTTTCTAATATCTGATGCTTCGTAGTTTTTACCATAAAACTCTCTAAGGGTTTTTACTAAAGCTTCTCTAAAAGCAGCTAAATGTGTTCCTCCTTGTGTGGTATTTTGGCCGTTTACAAACGAATGATATTCCTCGCTATATTGAGTTTTACTGTGGGTTAATGCCACTTCAATATCTTCGCTCTTTAAGTGAATGATAGGATATAGCATATCTGTGTCCTTGATGTTTTCAGATAACAGATCCTTTAATCCATTTTCACTGAAATATTTTTCACCATTAAAAACAATGGTTAAACCTGTGTTTAAATACACATAGTTTTTGAGCATTTTAACTACATACTCGCTTCGATACTTATAATTTTTGAAGATGGTATCATCTGGAATAAAAGAAACCTTGGTTCCCTTTCTTCTAGAAGTATCTTCAAGCAAATCTTGGTTAGTAAGATTTCCTTGTTCAAATTCTGCCGAAGCCGATTTGCTATCTCGTGTAGATTCTACTCTAAAGAACGATGACAAGGCATTTACAGCTTTGGTACCAACTCCATTTAATCCTACAGACTTTTTAAACGCTTTGGAATCGTATTTTCCACCGGTATTCATTTTGGAAACTACGTCTACTACTTTTCCTAATGGAATACCACGTCCGTAATCTCGAACAGTAACTTTACTGCCTTGTATGGACACATCGATGGTTTTTCCTGCTCCCATAACATATTCGTCAATGGAGTTGTCCAACACCTCTTTTAAAAGAATATAAATACCATCGTCTGGAGAAGATCCATCACCCAACTTTCCTATATACATTCCAGGACGCATTCTAATGTGTTCTTTCCAGTCTAGGGAGCGTATGTTATCTTCGGTATAATTAGATTGTTCAGACATAAATTGGTAAAAAGTTTTGGTACGTTGCTAATATAAGGTTTCGCGTTAAAATATAAAATAGCGAACCCACAAAGTAATTAACAATAAAAAAGCCGATGCTGTTGAGAACATTGGCTTTTTAGTTTATATTTTTTGTTCTAGCCAGTTTTTAGGCAATAATTATATTACACCTTTAAGAAAACTAGAGTTTTACTTGAAGTTCACCTATGGTATCCCTGCTTTATACTAGGCTTATCCATAGCTTATATATGGAGTAGCTACGAGGGAACCCCGAACCACCCCACTATTTACGTGGGTTTATTGGTACTCAAAAGTAAGGATAATCGGTAATTAAATAGTGCTTATTAAAAGTGTTTCTGTTTGCTATTCATACTAAGCACAATTTACTAAAAAAAAATCAATTATACGTTAAATAAGAAATGCATAACATCTCCATCTTTTACCACGTAATTCTTTCCTTCTACACGCATTTTCCCTGCTTCCTTTACTTTAGCTTCACTACCAAGCGTAGCAAAATCTTCGTAAGAAATAACTTCTGCTCTAATAAATCCTTTTTCAAAATCGGTGTGGATAACTCCTGCAGCTTGTGGCGCTGTAGCTCCAACCAAAACGGTCCAAGCTCTAACTTCTTTCACTCCTGCTGTAAAGTAGGTTTGAAGTTTTAATAACTTATAAGCCGAACGGATTAGTTTTGAAGAACCTGGTTCATCTAAACCGATATCCGATAAAAACATCTGACGCTCTTCGTAATCGTCTAATTCGTTAATATCTGCTTCAGTACCCACAGCTAATACTAAAACCTCAGCATTTTCGTGTTTAACAGCTTCTCTAACTTGGTCTACATAAGCATTTCCAGAAACGGCAGAACCTTCGTCGACATTACACACATACATTACTGGTTTATCTGTAATAAACTGACTTGGTTTTACAAAGTCTTCGTAATCTTCTTCAGAAAACTCTAAAGCTCTTACAGAAATACCTGCTTCCAAACCTG
This sequence comes from Xanthomarina sp., assembly GCF_035306605.1. Classification (NCBI taxonomy): domain Bacteria; kingdom Pseudomonadati; phylum Bacteroidota; class Flavobacteriia; order Flavobacteriales; family Flavobacteriaceae; genus Xanthomarina; species Xanthomarina sp. The sequence continues at coordinate 23,971 of NZ_DATGNR010000031.1, forward strand.
CTTTAATTTTCAATAAAACCGCTTCTTCTTTTTGAGCATCTTTATTTCCTGTTTTAGCCGCACGCTTAACTTTATCTAGTTTTTTATCAACGGTTTCCAAGTCCTTTAATTGCAGCTCCATGTCGATAGTTTCTTTATCACGAATTGGATTAATATTCCCATCTACATGAACAATATTATCGTTATCAAAACAACGTAAAACGTGAAGAATAGCATCTGTTTCACGAATATTTGCCAAGAACTGGTTTCCTAAACCTTCACCTTTAGAAGCTCCCTTTACTAATCCTGCAATATCCACAATCTCAACGGTTGCTGGTTGTACACGAACAGGTTTTACTAGTTCTGTTAGTTTTTCTAATCTTGGGTCTGGTACGTTTACTATACCGATATTTGGTTCTATGGTACAAAACGGAAAGTTAGCACTTTGCGCTTTGGCATTAGATAAACAATTAAAAAGGGTCGATTTCCCGACGTTTGGTAATCCTACGATGCCTGCTTTCATATTTTATATTCCTGACAAGGCAGGAATCACTTTAAAGGTTGTACTTATTTTTTCAAGCTGCAAAGGTAGTCAATTCCTTGAAAAGTTTGAAGGACGACATGTGGAAAAGTTTTAAGGTGGGCAGGTGCTGAAAAACTCCCTGTTTTTATCACATGCCCTAGTTTTTAATTATAGCAACCAGTTGTTATTTCGTTTGATTTAACAGCTGCTTGGCCGAGTCTGATGCACAAATTAATCCTGCCGCTAGCATTATTACATCTTTTAACACCAATCTACCTGCCCCAGATAAATAAGGGAATCCAAATTGTGGCGTTGGAAAATCTCCTCCAAGATTTGGCACATACACTTCTGGAGTGGTAATTAAAAAAGTAAGCGTAACTATGGACATTCCAAAGGTTAACAATCCGCCTATAAGTCCGATTTTAGCGTACCAAATACCTAAAACAGTAAGTAAGCCGATGATGCAAATAACAGCTCCTAAACCGTAAGCAAATAGGTAGGTTCCGTTTTCTTTATGCCAATCAACATTTTTTTGAACTGTTTTTCCTTCTGGATTTTTAAACTCTTTGTATTCGGGTGCGTCCTTGTTGTAAAAGAAAGACATGAACGGACTATTAGCTACAAATGGCACAATTCCGTCTGCCTCGTATTGAAATGCTTTAAGGCCACCAATCCATGCCATTACAATAAATATTGATATTCTTATTAGATTGATGAAATTTAATTGGCTATCGGCTAAAATTGTAATTAGTTTATTCATTGCTATTAATTCAATTGTTTTTCTATTTCTATTAATTCTAGTTACATCTTGTTTTTAAATGACCTACCCTTGGCTTCTTCTTTGCCAAAATTTTGAGCGAAAATAAGAAGAAAACACACATTTACTCTTGTTTTAATTAGTTGGATTTTTGGATGCTGGTTTTATTCAGTTTTAAACTTTTTTTTTATTACTTCCTCTACCCTAGTAAAAAGAACCCTTACAACCGGAATTGAATACCTCCTTCCAAAAAGCATCGCTGTATTTGGGACATATACAAATCCAAACACATCAGATAGAGCGTTCGCTTAATTTAAATAACCTTAGGTGCTATTCAATTTTTATAGAGGTTTTATATACTTTACTAAGTCCGTTTTCATTTTGTTCCATATAACTTGTGAATTCAGAAATGGAATTAAATTTCCTTGGCTTAAGATTATTCCTTTTACTTGTAAAATACAGCATTTGGTTTTGCTCATCATAAAACGGGCAATATTCCATGTATTTTGTATTAACCGGAACTCCTAAATTTGTAGCCTTTGTCCAGTTTCCATCCGCATCCTTTTTTGAAATATACAAATCGCCACTGCCTTGGCCATCTTTTTCGTTGTATTTAGAATAGATTAGAAAATTTTCGTTCTCCGAGATAAATGCGTTAAACTCATACCCTTCTCCATTAATATTTTCATTTAATAACATAGGTTTTGAATACTTGCCATCCTCCCATTTACAGTAATAAATATCATCTTTTCCAAATCCTATAGGCGATACCATGGTAAAGTATAAATTGTTGTTTTTGCTTACAGAAGGGAAGAATTCGTCCAATTCTGAATTTACTGGAGCTCCCAAATTCTTCGGTGCAGACCATTCATCATCTTTACCTTTTCTATCCACAAACCAAATATCGAAATCCTTTTTTTTATTATCGGATTCCATTAATGGCCTATCGGAAGCAAAAAACAAGCGGTTATTATCATGAGATAAAAATGGCTCTAAATACATATACGAATCATTAAATGGCAATAATTCTGGTTGTGACCATTGGTTATCTTTCTTTTTAATATATGCTAACTGTGAAATTTCCTGACTTGGGCTTTGAATGGTAAAAAAGGCTTCATTTCCATCTTTTGAAATACAAAAATCGCGTACATTGACAAACTGATTGAGTGTCTTATCAAATGGCTCAACCTTTAATTGATTTTGAGCTACTAATACATTTGAAATAAGCATGAATAAAATTACAAATTTGAGTTTTTTCATTATTGATATGTTATAAATTTTTATTTTGTAAAAACAAATGGTTAACTATTACTTTTGCAGCTATTTTACTGCCTTGTAAGGATGGATGAAACCCATCTGATCCATAATACTGAAAATCTTCAGTTTTATCAATATACTCTTTCCACACCTTACCCACTGGTAGCAAAATGGAGTTGTTAATACGCGCAGCATCTCTATAATTTTTAATCACACCGTTAAAGGTCTGGTAGTAGCTTAAAGATGGCCATACCATAAAGTAACCAAGTTTGGTATTGTACTCTTTACAAAGATTATTAAACTTTTTGCCATATTCTACAAGCATATTTCTACCATTAACTTGAGAAGAAGGTCCTTGTTGAATAATTACGAAGTCATATTTCTTTTTTGCAATTAATTTTTGGGCTTTTCCAACGTTCCAATGGTCCTGAATCGAATAGTTTGGAAAAGCCATCATTTTATAATTCATCTCAATTCCTTCCTGGGCAGCCATTTCCTTAACTAGTTCTGGTAGGTTATTGCTATAGGTTAAACTGTTACCAATAAACAGAACATTTACCTGTGTTTTAGCAACTATATCCCTACTTGTTTGTTGACTATAGGCGATTGAAAATACGAATATGAAGAATAAAGTAATTGTTTTGCTCATGTTATTAAGTATGCTATTAAATAAAGTTGGGTAAAATGTTCCAGCCTTAGCAATAAAAGTGAAAAAGCTGCTTTATTCTTCCACTATAAAATCTGACCGGATAAAAATAGAAATAAAAGCCTGAAAATGGCTACAATTAACTTTTCTTTGTTAGTCTTTTACTACAGTTATTCTCAAAATTCAGCAAAGCAAACCATAGTTTATGGTTATATTTGCACCATATTTAAAAACCTAATCTACATGTCTCAATTGCTTTTCAATCCTTTTAAGGATTTAATTTTTGACGAACATTTTTGCTTTCTTTCTGGAGCTTTAACCAATGAAACTATGAGTGTATTCCCGAAATGGCTTATGGATCATTTTAAATTTGGCGATGAAAAAATTGAGATGATGGACAAGACTAAAACCTATCACTATCAAGATTTGCGGTTGCCATGTTCCACAGAAGTAAAAAAGGCTTTTGAAGCCTTGGACGTTAAAATTCAGGAGGCCTATAAAAATGGATTTGAAGGTATGGCTTCACTTGATCAGGAATTGCTTTTTCAATGGACTGGAAGAATGGTTTACGGATTACTGTACTATGAAATGCTTTACGAACGAGAGAGGCTTTTAAAGTTAGGTGAAGAATTTGATATTTCACTTCAGCTTAAAGAACGATTTGGACACTTTCATTTTATGCTTCAATCCGTTATTGAACCCATAAGCTTTGTTGGAAAAAAACCGTGGAGTATAGTTGTATTTCCGCTTAAGTATTCAGCTGATATTTTTAGCTATCGGGATGATGCCGTTAATTTGATGTTTCAATTTGGTGTAAATGGCTTTGGTTTTATTGCCTGCTTGCAAGACAATGGAGTTATTGGCGAAAAACAAAAAGATATTTTAGATAAAATGCAAGGTTATGTATTACATCCTGTTCAATTTGAAGAACTTTATGCTAGGTTTCATTATTCCGACTACATCTTACAATATACCCCTAAATACAAAATAGAAAGCCAAGACCATGGCATTACCGTAGAAGTTGAAAATGAAGGCACCCCTCCTGTTTTCGGATTCTGGGATGAAGATGTTTATGCGCAATTGCTTTCTAATTACTGGCAAGTGTATGGCATTCAAAAAGAAGAGATTTTTCAACCTCAAAAGCCGATGCTTAGCTTTTTAGAGAATCCATATACAAAAGACTTTATTGATCCAGAACTTATTGGTTTACCTTTTTAAGGTCTTACTTTCTATAAAATAATAGTACTTATTGGTGCAAGTTGTATTTCCATCTATCATCATCCTGACCCCAAAGTGTTTCAGGAATTATAGGTTGGATTTATGCATTCCATAAAACAAATTAGTTTTTTAAGTCTTCAAGCTTTGCATATATAATTTATATGCATAATTTTAATAAATAAAAGCTATTAAAAATGAAGATTTTAGAATTATACCAGCGAGTAGCACAAGCCATAAAAGCAAAAGATTTTGATGGTTTACATAATTTACAACCGGTAAAACCCAAACACTTCAATTGGGTTACGGATATATTTGAGCCACTTAATGTTCTTGAACATCCAAACGACAAGGCTTTGATATGGAAATATAATGATCAGCAAGAAGATTTTACCTTTGCTGAAATCTCAGCACGATGTAATCAGTTTTTAAATTTAATGCGAAAACACGGTATTGAGAAAGGCGACAAAATGTTTATCCAATTGCCCTTATTAGCTCCAAATTGGTATAGCTATTTAGCGGGTATAAAAGGAGGTGTTGTAATAATTCCAGCAGCCACAAGTTTGGAAGTTCGTGATTTAGAATTTCGTTTTAAATCTGTACTACCTCAAGTTGCTTTAGCGGATTCTGCAAATGCAGGAAAAATTGATGAAGCTGAAAAGAACATCGGACAAACTATTAAACTGAAAATTATAACTGAGGGTCAAAGAGCAGGATGGATTTCTATAGATAACATCTTTTCAGAACCTACAGAATCCTTAGGTGCCGAAACAAATTCTGATGACGATTTGTTTTACTTTTTCACTTCTGGAACAACAGGCATGCCTAAAATTGTGGTTCACACCCATTTTGGCTACCCAACAGGACATTTAACAACCAGCTCCTGGATTGGTTTGCAACGTGGCGATGTTCATTATAACATATCGCAACCCGGATGGGCTAAATTCTCTTGGAGCAGTTTCTTTGGTCCTTGGAATGTAGGTGCCACCATTCTGGGCTACCACATCGACCGTTTTGTGGCTAAAGAACAGTTACAAACCATTCAAGATTTCAAAGTAAACACCTTTTGCTCGCCACCTACATCCCTTCGGATGTTAATTCAAGAAGACTTAAATTCTTATAATTTTTCCTTACGTGAATGTGTTGCTGCTGGTGAACCTTTAAACCCTGAAATTATTGAAGTCTGGAAGAAAGCGACTGGAATTCTTATTCGTGATGGTTATGGGCAAACTGAAGCCACGGCTTTAGTTGGTAACCTCCCGGGCAAACCAGTAAAATTTGGATCTATGGGAAAACCAACATTTCTGTATGACGTTGTGATTGCCGATGATGAAGGTAAGGAGGTAGAAACTTCGGAAGAAGGGAATATTTGCCTTAAACATGATATAAATAGGATTACCGGAGTTTTCAAAACCTACTTAATAGATAAAGAACGAAATGATGCCGTATTTAAACACGGATTATATTATACAGGCGATAAAGCTTATAAAGACGAGGAAGGATACTTTTGGTTTGTAGGGCGTGACGATGATGTTATAAAAGCTTCAGACTTTAGAGTAGGTCCATTTGAAGTAGAAAGTGTTCTTTTAGAACACCCAAAAGTATTGGAAACTGCTGTAGTTGCTAGTCCGCATGAATTACGAAGTAACGCGGTAAAAGCATTTGTTATTTTAGCCAGTGGAACAAAAGCTTCAGAAGAATTAGCTAAAGAGCTCTTTGATTATTCTGAACAACATTTATCACGATATAAAATACCAAGAATCATTGAATTTACTGAAGTGTTGCCTAAAACTATTTCAGGAAAAATAAGAAGGATTGAACTACGCGCTCAAGAAGCCTTAAGCAAGCAGAAAAAGGAAGTGCGTGTTCATGAGTATTTTCATGAGAAGTATTAATGAACTAAAAACAAAAAACCCCAAGCATTACCTTGGGGTTATATATTTCGTATTTATTTTATGATTAATCCTCTGGGTGCATAAAACGTTGCTTTCCAAGCAATTCATCAATAGTTTCCACATGCGCATCGTCTGGCACACAGCAATCCACTGGACAAACAGCCGCACATTGTGGTTCTTCATGAAAACCTTGACACTCTGTGCACTTATCAGGAACAATATAGTAAATTTCGTCGCTTATAGGTTCTTGAGCCTCTTCCGCATCTACTTCCTTACCATTTGGTAGTACTACTTTACCACTTAAACTTGTACCATCCTTATATCTCCAATCGTCTGCACCTTCATAAATGGCATTGTTTGGACATTCAGGTTCACAAGCTCCGCAGTTAATACATTCGTCTGTTATAATTATTGCCATAACTATTTATTTTTTTAATCTCTTCGATTTTAAGTTATAAAAAGGTCTTGTTAAACTCTTGGGGAAATAAAATTTAAAATCAGATTTAAAACCTTTCATTGCTCATTTGCTTTATGTAAATTTGCAATTGCAAAAATAAAGCCAAAACAATTCATAACCAAACCTTATAATGAATTTAGAAGAAAGAATCCAAGCCTTTGTAAAATTAGGCGATTTTTTAAGTCAGTTTTCAACAAATGGTATCGTTAAAAAGGAACATATTCCGCATAACGACCTATTTTTTGATGGCTTTAAACACCAAATAAAACTTGCTAACGAATACAATGGTTGGTTTACAGAGGAAAATATTTTATTTGCTTTAAACAACTGGTCAGAAGCTTTAACCGAAAGTAACATCACAGAATTCACTAAAAACTATAAATTTAATGTTAGCGAAGCTAAAAAAGTAGCCATTATTATGGCTGGAAACATTCCATTAGTTGGTTTTCACGACTTTTTTTGTGTATTACTTTCCGGGCATGATGTGGTGGTGAAGCAATCGTCTAACGACAAGCATCTTCTACCTTTTTTAGCTAAATACTTAGAATATGTGGCCCCTAGTTTTAAGGGCAGCATTACCTTTACTGAAGGGCAATTAAAGGAGTTTGATGCTGTTATTGCTACGGGAAGCGATAATACTGCCAGGTATTTTGAATATTATTTTAAAGACAAGCCTTCCATTATTAGAAAGAACAGAAATTCTGTTGCGATTTTAACTGGTAACGAAACCGACGAACAATTAACACAACTATCTCACGATATATTTAGATATTATGGTCTAGGATGTAGAAACGTTTCAAAATTATTTATTCCAAGAGGATATAATTTTGACAGCTTTTTTAAAGCCATGTATTTGTGGCATCCTATTATTAATGAACACAAATACGCTAATAATTACGATTACAACAAAGCTGTATATTTAATGAGCGAATTTGATATGCTAGAAAATGGTTTTTTAATGATAAAAGAAGATGCTAGCTACGCCTCACCTATTGCTACCCTATTTTATGAATATTACGAGTCATTAGAAGACTTAAGAAGTACTTTAGATAAAAACTCTGACAACATACAGTGTGTGGTTTCAAACAACTTATTTAATACCGACATTGCATTTGGCGATACCCAAAACCCAAGGCTTTGGGATTTTGCCGATGGCGTTGACACGCTTAAGTTTTTGCTAAAAATTTAGTTGTTAATTAAATTAAAATATATTTCTATTTATTTAAGAAATTAGCACCTTTGTTGCTGAATCTTAAGACTTTTCCATCTCTTTCTCTATTTTCGTGTTAAAATAGCTAGGAAAAAGATATTTAACCAAAAACCAATTTCAATTAATTGGAAATTACATATGAAAAAACATAATTTTAGTGCCGGACCATCCATCCTTCCTCAGGAAGTCTTATTAAAAGCATCAGAAGCCATCATGGATTTCAACAATGAAGGTTTATCCATCTTAGAAATCTCACATAGAAGTAAAGCTTTTGTTGATGTTATGGAGAAAGCCAGATCATTAGCCTTAGAACTATTAGGTCTTGAAGGAAAAGGTTATAAAGCCTTATTTCTACATGGAGGAGCAAGTACCCAGTTTTTAATGGTAGCCCTTAACTTATTAGAAAAAAGAGCTGGATATTTAAATACTGGAACATGGAGTTCAAAAGCAATAAAAGAAGCACGTATTTACGATGACATTTATGAAGTAGCTTCATCACAAAGTGCTAATTTCAATTATATACCTAAAGGGTATGAAATCCCTTCAGAATACGATTATTTTCACTGTACTTCCAACAACACCATATATGGTACGCAAATGAAATCTTTTCCAAAATGCGATATCCCTATGGTTTGCGACATGAGTAGTGATATTTTATCTCGTAGTTTAGATTATTCACAATTTGATTTAATTTATGCTGGCGCTCAAAAAAACCTAGGTGCTGCTGGAACAACTTTAGTGGTTGTTAAGGAAGATATTCTGGGGAAAGTTTCTAGAAAAATTCCATCTATGATGGATTATAAATTACATATAGAAAAAGGAAGTATGTTTAACACACCTCCTGTATACGCAGTGTACACTTCCATGTTAACCTTAGAATGGTTAAAAAACCTTGGCGGTGTAAAAGCTATAGAAAAAGAAAACGAGATGAAGGCTCGAGTTATGTATTCGGAAATTGATTTAAACCCTCTATTCAAAGGATTTGCTGCCAAGGAAGATCGTTCTCAAATGAATGCCACCTTTACTTTAGTTAACGATAATTTAAAAGAAACCTTTGAAACCATGCTTAAGGAAGCAGGCATTAGTGGTGTTAACGGACATAGAAGCGTTGGAGGTTACCGAGCATCTATGTATAACGCGCTTCCGTTAGATAGTGTTAAAGCCTTAGTAGAAGTTATGAGTGAATTGGAGTCAAAAGCATAATCATCTTAACATTGCGAATCCTAAGTAGGTTTGAAAGCCTATAGAATTACATTTTAAATAAACACATTCCATAACAAGCCTTTTCATCTAGTAAGTTATGGAGAAAAATAAATTCTCATTTTGATGAGAGACAAACTAATTTTTCAATGAAAATACTAGCAAACGACGGAATTTCAAAAAGTGGTATAGAAGCCTTAGAAAAAAATGGTTTTGAAGTAATTACTACCACAGTAGCACAAGAACAGTTAAGCAACTATATCAATAAAAACGACATTGCGGTGTTATTGGTAAGAAGCGCCACTCAAGTGCGTAAAGCTTTAATAGACTCCTGCCCTAGTTTAAAGATTATTGGACGTGGAGGTGTTGGAATGGACAACATAGATGTGGACTATGCTAGAAGCAAAAACATTCATGTTATAAACACACCAGCTGCATCCTCTCAATCGGTTGCCGAATTAGTGTTTGCCCATTTATTTGGCGGGGTACGTTTTTTACACGACAGTAACAGAATTATGCCTTTAGATGGCGATACTCGATTTAAATCCCTGAAAAAGAATTATGCCAAGGGAACAGAATTAAGAGGAAAAACCTTGGGTATTATTGGTTTCGGACGGATAGGACAAGAAGTTGCCAAGATTGCTTTAGGTATAGGTATGCGTGTTATAGCCTGCGATAAAATTGTGGAAAAAGCTACTATTAAATTAGAGTTTTTTGACGGGCAGTCTATCAACTTTGAAATTGAAACAGAACCTAAGGAAGATGTTTTAAAAAAGGCCGATTTCGTTACTTTGCATTTACCTTCACAAGGCAGCTATGTTATTGAGAAAATACATTTCGACATGATGAAAGATGGGGTTGGCATTATCAATGCAGCTAGAGGTGGTGTTATTAATGAAGTCGCATTAATTGAAGCTTTAGAGAGTGGAAAAGTAGCTTTTGCAGGATTAGATACTTTTGAAGAAGAACCTACTCCTGCCATTCAAGTTTTAATGAATGGAAGAATTTCATTAACCCCACATATTGGAGCTTCTACAAACGAAGCCCAAGAACGTATAGGTATTGAACTAGCACAACAAATTACCAAGCTTTTAAAAGCAGAAAAAGCTTAAACTTTTTAACAAACGATACTTTAAAAGTCTTTAAATTTTATTCCTTAAAGACTTTTTTGTATTTTAACATATTCATAAAATAAAAAAATAATGGCAGGAATTTTAGATTTATTAAATAGCGATATGGGTAAAACCATCATCGACGGAGTGGCTGGACAAACCAACCAACCAAAAGATAAAACAAGTCAAGTTTTAACTATGGCTTTACCGGTGTTAATGCAAGCTATGAAGCGCAACGCTGCAACACCTGAAGGTGCTGAAGGGCTTTTGGGAGCTTTAAACAGTAAACAAGAAGGAAACATTCTAGACAATCTAGGCGGACTTTTCTCTGGAGGAGTTAACGATGATGTGATAAAAGATGGAGGCAAAATATTAGGCCACGTTTTAGGAAACAAGCAACAACATGTTGAAAATGCTATTGGTGCACGTGCTGGAGTTGACTCAGGATCTGTAGCCAATATATTAAAAGTGGCAGCCCCAATTCTTATGGGCATGTTGGCCAAAGAAACAAAAGAAAAAAATGTGAGTAATCCATCTGGTTTAGAAGGTTTATTAGGTGGTTTATTAAGCGGAAATTCTTCTAAAAACGAACAAAGCTTTTTAGAATCTATCCTAGATGCTGATGGCGACGGAAGTATTATTGATGATGTAGCTGGTATGGTTTTAGGTGGAAACAAAAAGAAAGGTGGTCTTGGAGGCTTACTTGGTGGTCTTTTTGGCAAATAAAAATTATGTTTATAACACAAAAAAGTCAGACTTCGGTTTGACTTTTTTTGTTAAAGCCAATACATACAAGCTATGAATTTTGTATCTTTAAGATAAACAAAACGCTATGAAACGCATATTATACCTCTTTCTAATTCTCGGATTTTTATATAGCTGTAAATCTTCTAAAAACACAGATTTAGTTAGCAATAAGAATGACGCGCCTTTGGTAGAAAACGACACTGTTTCCATTGCTAATAACGATTTAGAGTATGAATTAATTATTATAGAGCCGGGCTACAACTTGTGGCTAGAAACCCAAGCTAGACCCAGAGGCTATTACGAACAAGACTTTATGGAAACCAGAAACAGACAGTATGTAGATGCTTGGAATGATCGGGCCCTGAAACCCTTACAATATCCATCTGGCTTGTACGATTCTCGAATTTATTACGACCCAACGGTTGACTATGGTTACGAAGTCAATTACAAATTATATAACTATTTCATATACTTTCAATTAACCTATAAGCAACAATTAACTAGTTATATTCCTAGAATTTAAAGTATCTTTGCAACTTTAAAAGAGCGTGCATGGAGAACTTCAAAAAACACTGGGAAATACAGAAAAACTGGCAACTTATCTTTCCTCTTTTAGGGATTTTACTATTAGTTTATAGCTCATTTAGATTAGCAAATGTCTTTTTAACAGAATTTCATTTACTAGTTAAAATAGGCGTTACTGGGGTATTGTTTTTTGGTTTATTAAAATTCATTCTGTTTCTTTTTAAAAAATTGGAAAACAAATGGGTGGTGGACTACAAGTGGGAGATGATTCGTATTTTTATTGTCTTCGCCATTACTGGAACCTCCTCTTTATTCGTAGGAAGACCTATTATCAAACTCCTTGGAATTACTAAAGAAAACTTAAATATTACCGTCTATTGGGTTTTATATATTATCATTGGGCTCGTTTTCTATCAAATTCTATTAGTCACTACAGGTTGGCTTTTTGGTCAGTTTAAATTCTTTTGGGAATTTGAGAAGAAAATGCTTCGTAGATTTGGCTTAAAGCGCTTTTTAGATTAATGCAACATATAAAACAACATATTCTTTTTAGAGTGATTTCCATACTTTTGGTTGTATTGGTTTTCACACCTTCTGTTGTTAAATTGTCTCATGCTTTTAGCCATAACAATCATAAACATGAAGTTTGTTTAGGAGAGCCTCAAACCCACTTACACACCTTAGATGTGGATTGTGAGTTTCATAAATTCCAAATAAACACCGTATTTACCCTTCAAGAAAACCCTTATAAACTTCTTGAAAAACAAGATTCCATTCAAGAAGCTCATTCACAATACTTCTTTATTAGTGAATTTCAAGCGCTTCATTTTTCCCTTCGTGGTCCTCCTTCATCTAATAGTTAATTTTATAACCCAATTTTTAGGCACTGAATTTCATTCAGCTTCCTCTATTTTTTAACTATTATATTTTAATACATGAAACAAATAATATACTTGTTTCTTTTATGGTTTACGCCCGTTTTATTCGCGCAAAACACCATAGAAGGAACCTTAATTGAGCACCATACAAACCATCCAATTGCATTTGCCAACATTTATTTTCCACAATTAGAAAAAGGAACAACCACCGACGATTCTGGTTATTTTATTATAAACAATTTACCTTCTGGAAATTATAAAATAGTTTGTTCGTTTATAGGCTACGAGTCCTTTTCAAAAACCATTAACATTCCTTTAAATACCAAGCTTGAAATTGTTTTAAAGCCTTCGGCTATTGAAATGGGTGAAATAATTATATCCACACCATTCCATAAATTACAAAGCGAAAACGTTATGAAAGTCGAGCAAGCCAAAATTGCAGACTTAAAAGCCAGAGGAGCTCTAACTCTTTCCGATGGGTTAAGCAATATTGCAGGCGTAGAAAGTATTAGCACGGGTATTGGTATAGGTAAGCCCGTTATTCGTGGACTTAGCTCTAACAGGGTTTTAGTATACACACAAGGAGTTAGATTGGAAAACCAACAATTTGGAGACGAACACGGTTTAGGTTTAAATAGCTCAGGAGTAGAAAGTGTTGAAGTTATTAAAGGCCCCGCTTCCCTACTCTATGGTAGCGATGCACTAGGAGGTGTTTTATATATAAACCCAGAAAAATTTGCGTCACAAAACACTAATGCCGCCGACTTTGAAGGCACGTATTTTGGAAACACATTAGGCTACGAGGCCCAAGTGGGTTATAAGGAATCTGCTGAGAAGTTGAAGTTCCTTATCAGAGGAAGTATGAGCGAACATTCTGATTATAAAACAGCAGACTATCGCGTGAGCAATTCACGTTTCAAGGAACAAGATTTTAAGGCTGGAATTGGATTTCAAGACAAGCAATTTAAAACGGAATTTAGGTACAATATGAATCATTCCAAACTTGGAATTCCTGGTGAAATTGGAGAGCAAACAACAAGTAAAACTCCTGAATTACCCTATCAAGATATCACCAATCACGTGTTTAGTTCCAAGTCCAATATCTATTTCGAAAACTCTAGCTTAGATATTAATTTAGGATATATTTATAATGATAGAAAGGAATTTGAAGAACCACATCATCACGATGAGCATGACAATCATGACGAAGAACATGGACATGAACATGAGCATGAACATCATGGATTAGATGCTGCACTTCACATGAAGCTTAAAACCTTCAATTACGACATTAAATATCAACTACCGGTTTATGGCAAATTTGAAACCATTGTAGGAACACAAGGCATGCATCAAACTAATGGAAATTATGGTGACGAACTATTAATTCCTGACGCTACCACAAACGATTTTGGTATTTTTGGAATGACGCACATTCATTTTAATAAAGCGGACGTACAAATTGGGGCGCGCTTTGATACTAGACAAGTAAACCTAGTACAAGGGTTTTCTAAAAACTTTAATAGCTTTAACGGCGCATTAGGTGTAAAAACTAATCTATTTGAACTGGTTACCGCCCGATTAAATCTAGCCTCTGGATTTAGAGCTCCCAACCTTGCTGAATTAACCTCCTACGGAACACATGAAGGCACTAATAGATTTGAAGTTGGAGATGAAAATTTAACGAACGAACAAAACTTCCAAACAGATTTGTCTTTTGAATTTAAAAGTGAACATGTGGAAGTTTTTGTAAATGGTTTCTACAATCTAGTAAACGATTATATTTTCCTACAACCCGATGGTACTTCTATAAACGGCACACCTGTTTACCATTATGTGCAAGAGCATGCTAAATTGTATGGGGGTGAAATTGGATTTCATTTTCATCCACATCCTTTGGATTGGTTGCATGTGGAAAGTAGCTTTGAAACAGTCACCGGAAAACAAGATAACGGCAGTTATTTACCTTTAATTCCTGCCAATAGCTTGAGTAACACCTTGAGAGTAGAGTTTGACACTAAGTGGATTGATAAACTTAGCGGTTTTGTAAAATTACACTCTACATTTGCTCAAAACAACAGCAATACTTTCGAAACCCATACTGCAGGTTATAATTTATTAAGCGCTGGAATGGGTGGAAATATCACGCTTTTCAAAAACAATTTGAATGTTGTTGTTTCAAGAACGAACCTAACAAACAAAACCTATATAAACCATTTGTCAAGATTAAAGGATGAAGGTATTTACAATATAGGAAGAAACATTAGTGTTTCACTTTCTTATAGTTTGTAGGCTATTTTATTAGCTTAAAATTAAAGCTCTCTCAAAACAGTGATTATTTTGAGAGAGCTTTTTTACTATTTATTGCTTTGCATTAATGGGCACCCTTTCTTTATTACTAGAAAACACAAAGGTATACAGCCACATAAGTGTGAACGATGGGATAACATCTATCATTGGTAAAGCTTCCTCAATAAAAGAAATAGCTGCTGCTATTTTTCCTTTTCTTCCTGGGTACAACTTCGTCATTAAATAAGCCGATAAAGGTGCCCAAACAAAATCGAAGGGAGGAAACACGTATGAAACATAACCTAACAAATCAAATAAGATTCCTAATAGGAGTTTTTTTATTTTGGAACGATTTTCTACTGTCATATAATTTATTAATTACCTATATCATACCAAAAAACATTCCAAAATTAGAGTTCAAAAACATTTTAGTAACTTTAGAGTTAAGTAATTCCATCAATTTAGATTATTTTCCCCTTGTACTTGGTTTCTTTTTAGCCTTCCATGTTTAGCATTGCTAAGAAAGACATACCTATTTAGAATAATTGTATTTTTAACCCATCAACCTAGCATGTTATTTTAATGAAGCCATTTTTATTTTTAATTATCTTCCTATTATATTCCTATTCTCTACTGGCACAAGAGAAAAAATCTCTTCATATAAAACGAACAGATATTGCTCCTAAAATTGATGGGGTTTTAGATGATTTAGCATGGGAAGATGCTGCATTAGCTGAAAATTTTGTTCAATTTAAACCCGATGTAGGAGTACAAGAAAAACCGTATCAAAAAACAATCGTTCGGGTTACTTACGACGATGATGCTATTTATTTTGGGGCCTATCTTTACGATAATCCTGAAGAAATAACCAAACAATTTCAAAGTCGTGACAATTTTGGAATCAATGATTTTTTTGCAGTGGTTTTAAATCCTTATGACGACTCACAAAACGACGTAGAATTCTTTGTTTTTCCTACAGGGAATCAAGCAGACGCCATTAGCTCTCCAAATATAGGAGAAGATTTTGGATGGAATGCTGTTTGGGAAAGTGCTGTAAAAATTGTTGCCGATGGGTGGATTGTTGAAATGAAAATCCCTTATTCAGCTTTGCGCTTTTCTAACAACATAGAACATGTATGGGGTTTGCAATTTCATAGGCAATTTCGTTCACATAAATCGCAGTACACTTGGAGCCCAATCGATCCTGAAGTTGGTCGCATTAGTTTATATCACGGGCAGTTGCTTGGTATCAAAGACATCCAACCTCCTACTCGACTTATGCTCTATCCGTATGCTTCAACTGTAATTAACAAAGAAGGCGCTGCCGATATGAGCGATGACTATCATGTTGGATTAGATTTAAAATACGGCATTACCGAGAACTTCACCCTAGACGCCACCTTAATCCCTGATTTTAGTCAAGTAGGGTTTGACGATGTTGAACTAAACCTAGGACCATTTGAACAGCAATTTTCTGAACAACGTCAATTCTTTACTGAAGGCGTAGATTTATTCACTAAAGGAGATTTATTTTACTCCCGACGTATTGGAAATTCCCCTACCGGAGATGTTACTTTGGGTACCAACGAAGTGGTAGAAAACTATCCGGAAAAAGTAAAAATGTTAAATGCTTTTAAAGTTTCTGGAAGAACAAAAGAAGGCTTTGGAATAGGTTTGTTTAATGCCATAACACAAAAAACCTATGCCAAAATTAAAGATACGATAAGTACCAATTCTAGAAAAGAATTGGTAGAACCCTTAACTAACTACAATATTTTTGTGGTTGATCAGCAGTTTAAAGGAAACTCCTCTGTAAGTTTAATAAATACCAATGTAACTAGAAATGGGCATTTTAGAGATGCTAACGTAACCGCTTTACTTTTAGATTTAGTAAACGAAAAGAATACCTTTGGAATTAGCACCGCTGTAAAACATAGTTTTTTAAATTTAGAAAACGATCACTCAAGTGGTTTTAACACCCAGTTAGAAATTGGTAAAATAAGTGGGAATTATCAATATAGTATCGGCCATGAACTAGCCGATAAAAACTATGACATTAATGACTTTGGAATAAATTTCAAAAACAACTACAGCAATTTTAGCGCCGATTTTTCTTATCAAATATTTGAGCCTATTGGCAACTTAATTAATTTGTATTACGGTTTTTGGTATAACTACAAGATGCTATACAACCCCAATACGTACACAGGTAACAATATTGGAAGTAGAATAACCTTAGAAAATAAAAACCTACTTAGTTATGGAGCACGAATTAACTATGAAATAGGAAAGCAATACGACTATTACGAAGCTAGGTCGGAAGGTCGATATTTTATATATGAAAACTTTTTAAGCTCAAGCGGATGGATTTCATCCAATTACAACAAAACTTTTGCTTTAGATGCAGAACTTGGTTTTGAAACCATGTTTGAATCCGGTCGGGATGTTTTTAATTTAGAATTCGGGCTCAGCCCCAGAGTTAGGTTTAACGACCGATTCACACTAATATATAGAATGGATTACAGCCAAGCAAAAGGAGACAGAGGTTATATTCAAAATTTAGGAACCGATATTATATTTGGACAAAGAGACCAAAACACCCTTGTTAACTCGATAACTGGAAACTACAATTTTAATGTGTTTCATGCTTTGTCTTTATCCTTTAGAAATTATTGGAGTGTGGTAAGCTATAACAACCAATTATATACCCTAGAAGACAATGGACGATTAAGCACCGAGGACCATTATACATTAAGCGATATAAACGACCCAAATGTTAATTTTAATACTTGGAATTTAGACTTTGGGTACTCATGGCAATTTGCACCAGGAAGTAGCTTGACCGCCTTATACAGAAACAGTTTATTCGATTTCTCTAATGCCTCTAGAGATAGTTATTTTGATAGTGTGAATAATCTTTTCAAACAGTCTATAGACCACAACTTCTCCATTCGGTTAGTTTACTATATAGATTACAACCAAATGAAAAACATTTTTAATAAGAAACGCGGCCGATAATTGTACATAAGGACATATTGTATTAAATTCACCACTTCTATAGATTTTATATGATTCAAGCAAAAAACATCCACAAGTATTATAATGATTTACACGTTTTAAAAGGTGTTGATTTAGACATTAAGAAAGGTGAAATTGTTTCAGTTGTAGGTGCTTCCGGTGCTGGAAAAACCACCTTGCTCCAAATACTTGGTACTTTGGACAAGCCTTCTTCCAAAGAAAATAGTGAATTTGTTATTAACGGTACTCATATTAGCTCATTAAACGATAAAGCTTTAGCCAAATTTAGAAATGAGCATATTGGATTTATTTTTCAGTTTCATCAGCTTTTACCTGAGTTTACAGCTATAGAGAATGTGTGTATTCCAGCCTATATTAAGAAAACAAAAACATTGGAAGCGGAAAACCGAGCTAAAGAATTGCTTGATTTTTTAGGCTTAAAAGACAGATATCACCACAAACCAAACGAATTATCTGGCGGTGAACAACAACGAGTTGCAGTTGCTAGGGCTTTAATAAATAACCCAGAGCTTATTTTTGCTGATGAACCTTCAGGAAATTTAGATAGCGAGTCGGCTGAGAATCTTCATCAGTTGTTTTTTAAACTACGCAATGAATTTGGGCAGACTTTTGTTATTGTAACCCATAACCAAGAATTAGCTGATATGGCAGATAGAAAACTCACGATGGTTGACGGAAAAATTATCTATTAAAAATATGCCATTAAACCGTCATAAAATCCTCTTGAAATATTTGTTTTAATCTACCTAACAATTCATCAGCGTTTTCAATAGAAAAAACCATGGGAGGCTTTATTTTTAGCGCATTGTTATCTTTACCATCTGTACTCATTAAAATCCCAAAGTCCTTCATTCTATTTGCTAAATAGGCTGCTTTTTCTGCTAAAGGATTTTTATTTTCATCTGTGAGTTCAAAACCTAAAAACAGACCTTGACCGCGTACATCTCCTACGATTGCGAATTCTTTTTTAAGTTTTAGCAACTCCTCTTTTAAGTACGTTCCAACTTTAAGCGCATTATCCTGAAGTTTTTCATCTTTTATTACTTGTAAAACTTCTTTGCCTATAGCGCATGAAACTGGGTTACCTCCAAATGTATTAAAGTATTCCATACCATTTGCAAACGCAGCAGCTACTTCTTGCGTACAAACTACGGCAGCTAGCGGATGACCATTTCCAATAGGCTTTCCAATAGTCACAATATCAGGAATAACCTCATGCAGTTGGAATCCCCAAAATGTATGTCCCACACGACCACAACCCGTTTGAACTTCATCTGCTAAGCATAGCCCACCAGCTTTTCTAACGGCTTGATAAGCCTTTTTTAAATAGTTTTTTGGAAGTTCTACTTGTCCTCCACAACTAATGATGCTTTCGCAAATAAAACCAGCTACTTTTCTACCTTTTGAATGAATATTTTCAATTTGTTGCTCTACATGTTTTACATATTTATCAGCCGTATTTTCTCCTTGATACATCCCTCGAAATGTATCAGGAAGCGGAACAATATGAGTGTGTTCTGGAGCTCCCTGTCCGCCTTTGCCATCAAATTTATAAGAACTGATATCAATACAAGCATTGGAATTTCCGTGATAACCTATTTCAACAGCGATCATATCCTTTGCTTTGGTATAGGCCTTGGTCATTCGCAAAGCCAATTCGTTCGCTTCACTACCTGAATTCACAAAATGAACGACTGATAATTCCCTAGGAAATGTGTCCAACAACTCCTTTGCAAACTCATTGATATGATCATGTAAATACCTAGAATTGGTATTTAAAACGGCCATTTGTTCTTGGCCCGCTTTGACTACTCGTGGATGTTCATGTCCCACATGTGCCACATTATTTACAGTATCCAAATATTTTCTTCCTGTATTGTCTATTAAATACACACCAGAACCTCGTTCCATTTTAATCGGATTTTTATAAGACAAACTCAGGCTTTTACCTAGGTGATTATTTCTAAACGCCATTAATTGAGAATTTGTTTTATGATGGATAGAATCAAGGCTATCCATCTTGAACAACAAATTCGGATTGGGACACAAACTACTCCAAACAGATACATTATTAGGGAAAGCAACACCTGGGAAATCGTGTTTATAGTCCATCATATCTAACATGATTTGAAAGTGCAAATGAGGCGCCCAATCTCCATTTTCCGTATTATTCCCCACGTAGGCTATGAGATCTCCCCTATCAACTTTTTGACCATTTTTAAGTAAGTCTAAACTACTTTTAGTTAGATGTCCATACAAGGTATAAAAAGGAATTCCGTCATCGGTTTTATGTTTTAAAATTAAAGTCGGACCGTAATCCTTATGGTTTCCGTTATTGTACAAACTAAAAACCTCTCCAGACCAAGGTGCGTGAATAGCTGTATTTTCCTTCACCCAAAAGTCAACTCCTAAATGGGTCGTTCTATATTCTGGCCCAGAATTTCCTTCTTTTTGATAAGCTTTTGTACTATAAAAAGGTCTCACTTCCAAATAGCCCCCAGCAAGTAAAGCTTTAGGGGTTTCAGTTTGCAGTCTTTTAATTTTAAAACTTGTAAGTTCTATGTCGTTGTATTCATTTTCGTTGCCCAACCATGTACTGGCAACACACATATCGATATTCTTAATCTGATTAAAATTGAGCGTTGGAAAGAATTCCTTTAAAGAAATCTCCTGTTTTTTAGCCCATTTCAAAAAAGAAGTTTCATTAGGGTGAGCTGTAAAACCACAGGCAGTCCTGAAACTGAAATAAGCTAGGTTTTCATCTATTTGCTTCCATCTTCGTAATACATCCCACGCTGGTTTTTCACTAATTACTAAATAGTCGTTTCCTGGTTCTTTTTGTTTATTAAGTGCCGATTTTGTTACACTTATTACCAAGCGCATGGCTACTAAATTATATAAAAACTGGAGCTCCTTTTCTTGTAATGGATATTGACTATGGTAACCTGACACAATTGGTAAAGCTGCCGCCAACAAATCGGGCTTATTCATTATGGCATAAGCAATAGTAACCGCTAAATCGTTAATAGATTGCGTATAAATAGCGTCACCATAATCTATTATTGCTAAGACTTTAGGGTCTATTAAACTGGTTGAAACAATAACATTATTATCATTAGCATCATTATGGACTACCGATTTTCTAAGTGTTTTATAAACCTCTTGATTCTCGTTATATTTTTTTTGAAAGTATGAAACGATAGTTTGTTCCTCTGAAGAAAACAAATTCAAATAATTAAAAGTCCAACTAGCTTGCGCTAAATCCCATTCGAAATGCCGTTGACTTTTTGCGTGTTCAAACCCCTCTAACGCACTTGTTAGTTTTCCTGTTTCGGTTCCTAAACAATAAAGTAAATCGTCTTTTATAGGGTTCACCGAAGACCATAGTCTTCCCTCTATCCACGACAATAACCTTATAAATCGCGTGTTTCCATGAGAATCTTTTATAGCACTAATTAGTTTTCCTTGAGCATCCGGAAACGCCTTAGGAGCCAATAAATCTTTTTTAGAAAGGAATTGAATGATGTGCTGTTGAAATTCTAAATATTCAAAATCTTCATTAGGCCTACTAATTTTTAGAATATAACTTTCTGATTTGGTGCTAATTTTAAAGTTAAAATCTAATTCACCAGGTAAGGCTTTTATTTTTCCTTCAAGATTATAATGTTTTTGTGCTATTTCTAAAGCTTGTTCAGGAAGTATTTTTATAGTAGAATAATCGACAGACATTATTTATGTTTTGAGGTGAAATTTAGAGTAACGAAGTTAGTTTTTTTTAAATAAATAATTCGAATGAGAATCTAGGTATTTTTAAAAATAGATCCATATTTTTAAGGTTTCAAATACCAAAAACATTGAACAAATTAGAATTAAAGGAATTTTTAGATGCTAAAGTAATCCAATACAATCGTCCAGATTTTATTGACAGCGATCCCATCCAAATCCCTCATCTTTTTAGTAAAAAGGAAGATATTGAAATTGCCGGGTTCCTAACAGCAACGATTGCTTGGGGTAACAGAAAAAGCATAATAAATAATGCCCATAAAATGATGGATTTATTGGAGCATTCGCCGTATGATTTTGTATTAAACCACGAAGAACAGGACTTGGAAGCTCTACTCCCATTTGTACATAGAACATTTAATGGTGTGGATTTTATTACTTTTATTAAAGCCTTACAGCATATCTACAAAAACCATCAAGGATTAGAACATGTATTCTCAAGTAATATGGAACACGATTCTTTACAGAGTTCCATTCATCATTTTAAAAGGATATTTTTTGAAATAGCGCATTTACCAAGAACTCAAAAACATGTGAGTGATCCGCTTAAAAATTCGGCTGCGAAAAGAATTAACATGTATTTAAGATGGATGGTTAGACGAGACAACACCGGCGTGGATTTTGGAATTTGGAAACACATTTCACCTTCCATATTATCTTGTCCTTTAGACGTGCATTCAGGCAATGTAGCTAGAAAACTGGGTCTCTTAACACGGAAACAAAATGATGCCAAAGCCTTAAAAGAATTAGATGTTCATCTTAGACAACTAGATCCGGTAGACCCTGTGAAATATGATTTTGCACTGTTTGGTTTAGGTGTTTTTGAAGGATTTTAACAATTTTTAAAAATAGCTTCCAATAAAACCATTTATCTTTAAAGCTTTAAATATTTATACATGAAAACTCTCTTATTACTACTTGTTACGTTTTATACAAGTGTGCTTTTTTCACAAGTTCAAAAAATTCCGGTGGATACTATGGTGGTTACAAACCACAGCATAGTCATTAATGGACAAAATCTATCGTACCAAGCAACAGCAGGAACGCAACCTGTTTGGAATAAGCAAGGAGAACCCATTGCCACTTTGTTTTATACCTATTATAAAAAAAGTAATAGTGAAAATGAAAAGCGTCCGATTATCTTTTCATTTAATGGCGGACCAGGTTCAGCCTCGGCTTGGATGCACATTGCCTATACAGGACCTGTAATTTTAAATATAGATGACGAAGGATATCCTGTACAACCTTATGGAGTTAAAGACAATCCGAATTCCATTTTAGATGTGGCAGATATTGTTTTTGTCGACCCTGTAAATACGGGATATTCAAGAATGGTGGCTGATAAAGACGGAAAACTCCCTGATAGGAAGACCTTTTTCGGGATTAATGCAGATATTAAATATTTAGCCGAGTGGATGAATACATTTGTAACCAGACATAATCGCTGGGAATCGCCAAAGTACCTCATTGGCGAAAGTTATGGAGGTCCTAGAGTTATGGGCTTGTCTAAAGAATTGCAAAACAATCAATGGATGTATTTAAATGGTGTTATTTTAGTTTCGCCAGCAGATTATAAAATATACTCCACCAATCAGCCTATTTACTCAGCTTTAAACTTACCGTATTTTACGGCAGCTGCCTGGTACCAAAAAGCCTTACCCTTGTCTTTACAACAAAAAGATTTATTAGATATTTTGCCAGAGGTTGAAACTTATGCTATTAATACATTAATGCCAGCTATAGCGAAAGGCGGTTTTATTTCAGCCGATGAAAAGAATCAGGTAGCCGAAAAAATGAGCCTGTATTCAGGCTTAAGCAAAAAAGCTATTTTGGATCATAATTTGAATGTACCAACCAATTTTTTCTGGAAAGAATTGTTACGGGATAAAGGGTACACCCTTGGTAGATTAGATTCACGGTATTTAGGAATTGATAAAATGACGGCTGGTAATTCTCCTGACTACAACGCAGAAATCTCCTCCTGGTTACACTCTTTTACTCCAGCTATTAACTATTATATCCGTGAAGAACTTAAATTTAAAACAGATATTAAATACAGTATGTTTGGCGATGTTCATCCATGGGACAGAGAACACGACAACACAAGAGATGCTTTACGTTATGCCATGGCTCAAAACCCTTATTTAAAGGTTTTAGTTCAGTCTGGTTATTACGATGGAGCTACCACTTATTTTGCTGCGAAATATACCGTGGGACAGTTAGACCCAAGTGGTAAACTGAAAGATCGTTTTTCTTTTAAAGCATACAGAAGTGGACACATGATGTATTTACGAAAAGATGATTTAATAACAGCTACCGAAGATATTAGACAGTTTATTAAGGACTCAGCCGCAAAAGGAAAAGCTGCTAAGTATTAAACATAAAAAAAACCTGATGAGTCATCATCAGGTTTTTTTTTATCTCTCATTTCAGAATTTTTATCCTTTTAACCATGCTTTACGCAAAGCTTTTTGAGCTTCAGTCGCGTTTGGATTTTCAACTAATGTCGTTCCAAGGGTATATGATTTTTCAACGGTTGCTTTAATTACAACCTCTTCCCCATCTCTTACTACTTTTAGTTCAATTTCTTTTCCTGGCTGCCACATAAAAACTTGTTGGAAAATGGTGTTCGCAGTCATTAAATTAACTTCATCTCCATTAATGGATTTAATCACATCGTTAGGTTTTACACCATTGTCATTCCAAAAGCTATTCTGACTTACTAAGCCGTTGAAATAAATGCTTCCATCTGTTTGATTTGCCCCAAAAATTAAAGCGCCATTATTTTGTAGCAGATTTGTTTCTACTTTGCTTTCTCCCATTTCAAGACCAACTTTTGCAAAAAACTCTTTGTAGTTAATTGGTAAATCGCCAGCAACATGTGTTTGTAAAAACTCTCCAACCGAAGGGTAAGTCATTTCAGTAATTTCATTAAAAAGCTCATCGTCTTTAAACGGTTTGTTTTCACCGTATTTTTGAGAAAGCTGTTTCATTAACGAAAGAATTCCACGATTTCCGTTACTTTCTTCACGAATTAAAATATCAATACACATTCCAATTAAAGCGCCTTTTAAATACACATTATAATACTGACTTGCGTATGGTTCTTCCAATACATTTTCACTTAAAATAGTAAAACTCATGGCATCGTTCATTCCTGAAGCTGTTTGCATTTTATCCATAATCTTGCCATAAAACTGATCTTCAGAAATTAAATCTTGATCCACCTGAAATAAGGTCGCAAAATATTCAGTCACTCCTTCGTACATCCATAAATGCTTAGAGAAGGTTGGTTTGTTATAATCGAAATAATGAACATCTTCCGAATGCACACTCAATGGTGTTACAATATGAAAAAACTCATGAGAAACCACATCAACCATACTTTCAGCCAAAGCTTCAAAAGGCATAGCTTCTGGCATCACTACTGTAGTAGACGTATGATGTTCTAACGCTCCAAAACCTTTCGGCGACTCGTCGTCACCACGAGATAAATACAGATAAATATCATAACGAGAGGTGCTATTTATGTCCCCTAAATACGTTTTTTGAGCTTCCATCATGGTTTTCATTATTTCGCTCAAAGCCTTAGCTGTATGCACTTGGTTAGGCGAATAAACACTTAAAACAATTTTTATGTCGCCCACTTGAAATTCTTCAACATCTAGGTTTCCGTACATCATCGGGTTATCGGTAATGTCGAAATATCTTGTAGCGAAGTAACTTGTAGTAATTGCACTTCCGTCTTCACTAGTTTTTTCTGCTACACTAGGTAAAGCAGAGGTTCGAACAAAATCAGCTGGAGCCGTAATATCTACGGTATATTGGTTGTTTTTCAATGAATCGAAATAACCAATAAATCCGTGTAAGTTCAACATATAGTTATCAGGCTCGATGTTTGTTCCTGCAGGCGAAAACGGTGTTTCTCCACCAATACCTCCACCTATTTCTACATCAAAAGTATCGTTAACCATATACGTGATATAGTCTAAATCCTTTGCATTACTAATAGTCCATGAGTTGGTGTCTATTTTTTCTATAGAAAGTTCGTTGCCATTGTAATCGATTGCTTTTATATCATCAATATATTTACCAAAATCGCTTACAGAATACGTTCCTTGAACTACTCTAGGCAACCTATAAACCACTGTTTCTTGGGTAAAACGTCCTGGATTAATAATAACTGGAACTTGATCATTAGATACTTTGGTTAAATCAATTGTTGTTGCAATAGGTGTACTTACTGCTAAATCGGCAGACGATTTTGTGGATGAGCCACAGGCAACAAGAAAAAAACTGATGCCTAAAATGGTTAATACTTTCTTCATTTGAATGGTTTTTAAATTGTAATTGTCAGATATGACGCTCAAAAATACAATGTGTTACACTTATGACCTAAGTTTTTGCCAAAATAACTCAGATTATAGGTACTTAACCATTAAAAGCTTGGTATTAATAGTCTATTTTATTGATTAAACTTAAAAAACTATATTCGTAATATGCAAAAGCCATTAATTAGCATCTTAACTCCATTTAAAAATACGGATTCGTACATATATGAGTGTTTAGACTCTATACTAAATCAAACCTACACCCATTGGGAATTAGTTATTGTAGATGATGGCTCCACGGATACCAGCTATCAAATTGTAAGCGATTTTGCTAAAAAAGACGAACGTGTTAAGTTGTTTAAAAATCCTGGCCAAGGGATTATTGCTGCACTACAATTTGCCTTCGAAAAAAGCTCTGGTAGCTACATTACTAGAATGGATAGTGATGACATCATGAGTCCTATGAAACTCGAAGTCCTACTAAATAATTTATTGCACTTTGGAAAAGGCCATTTAGCCACAGGATTGGTATCGTATTTTAGTAAAGAAGGCCTTAGTGATGGGTATAAACAATATGAAAAATGGTTAAATAGACTAACACAAACTGGCGCCAATTATTCTGAAATTTATAAAGAATGTGTTATTCCTTCCCCATGTTGGATGGTACATAAAGATGACTTATTGGCTTGTGATGCTTTTTATCCTGATGATTACCCCGAAGATTATGATTTGGCTTTTAGGTTTTACCAACAGAAATTAAAGGTTATTCCTTGCAAGCAAGTTTTACATTTTTGGAGAGATTATAGTACAAGAACCTCTAGAACGCATGAAAATTACGCCCAAAACTACTTTTTGGAATTAAAACTAAGATACTTTTTAGACTTAAATTATGATGCTACGCAGCCCTTGGTTATTTGGGGCGCAGGTTTTAAGGGAAAATCTATTGCCAAATTACTTATTGAAAGACAAGTAGGTTTTATATGGATTTGTAACAATCCCAAAAAAATAGGTAAACATATTTATCATCAAGAACTCTTTGGTTTTAATTATTTAGAAGAATTAAAACGATACCAATGCATTGTAACCGTAGCTAATAAAACGTCTCAGCAATCCATTAGGGACTTTTTTAGAAGGCATCAGAAGGTAGCTATGGAAGATTACTACTTCTTTTGCTAGAAAAAGCTCCAAACTTCATTATTTAATAATTGTGGGATAAAAAAACAATACCAATAATCTAAAACAAAAAAAACGTCAGAAATGACGTTTTTTTTTAATTTATTTAGGTACGATTGGTTTTATTTCGCAATATTAACCGCTCTTGTTTCTCGAATAACAGTCACCTTTACTTGACCAGGATAAGTCATATCTGTTTGGATTTTTTGTGAAATATTAAAAGATAAATCAGAGGCATTTTGATCAGAAACCTTTTCACTTTCAACAATTACACGTAATTCTCTACCTGCTTGAATTGCATAAGCTTTTTTAACACCTCCAAAACCAAAAGCAATATCCTCTAGGTCTTTTAAACGTTGAATATAACTATCCAACACCTGGCGTCTAGCTCCTGGACGAGCACCTGAAATAGCATCACAAACTTGAACAATTGGCGCTAAAAGTGAAGTCATTTCAATTTCATCGTGATGCGCTCCAATAGCGTTACACACGTCATCTTTTTCGCCATACTTTTCAGCCCATTGCATTCCAAGAATTGCGTGTGGCGTTTCCATATCTGCTTCGGCATCCGGCACTTTTCCTATATCATGTAAAAGTCCGGCACGTTTTGCTAATTTTGGATTTAGGCCCAATTCAGCTGCCATAATTCCACAAAGCTTAGCAACTTCTCTTGAGTGTTGCAGTAGGTTTTGTCCGTAGGACGAACGATACTTCATTCTACCCACCACCTTTACAAGTTCAGGATGTAAATTATGGATTCCTAAGTCGATAACTGTTCTTTTACCAACTTCTATAATTTCCTGTTCTATTTGTTTCGTTGTTTTTTGAACGACTTCTTCAATTCTAGCAGGGTGAATTCTTCCATCCGTTACTAATTTATGTAAAGATAGTCTAGCAATTTCACGTCTTACAGAATCGAAACATGATAAGATAATTGCTTCAGGAGTATCATCAACAATAATTTCCACTCCAGTGGCTGCTTCTATCGCACGAATGTTTCTACCTTCTCGACCAATAATTCGTCCTTTAACATCGTCCGATTCAATATTGAACACCGACACACAGTTATCCACTGCTTCCTCAGTTCCTATGCGTTGAATGGTGTTTATAATAACTTTTTTAGCTTCCTGTTGCGCTGTAAGTTTAGCCTCCTCTAGAGTACTTTGGATATAAGCCATTGCATCGTTTTTAGCTTCTCCTTTTAAGGATTCCACTAATTGTGCTTTCGCTTCTTCAGCCGACAAACTTGAGATGACCTCTAATTGTTCTATTTGGCTTTTATGAAGTCTCTCTATTTCTTCTTGTCGTTTTTCAAGAACATCTATTTTAAAATCGTAGTCTTTAATTTTCTCCTCTAATCTTTGATTTTGTTTGGTATTCTTAGACAATTCGCTAGACAGCTGTGATTCTTTATCTCTAATGCGTTTTTCGGCATCAGCCATTTTTTTATCTCGAGACAAGATAACTTTCTCGTGCTCAGATTTTAATTCGATAAATTTTTCTTTAGCTTGAAGGATTTTATCCTTTTTAATGCTTTCACCTTCGCTATTGGCTTCCTTTAGAATAGCAGTTGCAGATTTTTTAGCATTTTTTATAAGTTTAGAAGCGTTGTTTTTCTCCAAAACTTTGGCTACAATAAAGCCGATAATAATTCCGAGCAATAGCCCTCCTATTATTGATATAATTGAAATTTCCATGTTAGTTTATTTATATAAAAAAAAAAAGCCTACACTAGTTGTTTTGTAATAAACTCCTTATAACAAGTTTAGGGCTAACAAACTGATCAAAAATCTGCTTTAACAACCAAAATGAATTGGTGTTAGCAGCTCGCTTTTACAGTTTAAACTCACCCTTTTTAAAGAATTAATGTTGAGTTTTCCAAATAATAACTAATGTAGGCAGTAACCTTATTTATTTTAAAGAACGTTAAGAGTCTAAATGTAACTGTAACATTTTATTTAAAGCGCTAAGCTTTTCTTCAACCTGTTCACTTACATTTTCTTTATCTATCGATTTTTGTTCTACTTGAGATGCAAATTGCAAAGCACACATGGCCAAAACATCTTGCTTATCCCTCACAGAATAACTTTGCTCAAATTGATTAATCATTGTTTCTATGTTTTTAGCAGCCTTACGTAATCCTTCTTCTTGGTTGGGCAAGATGGTTAACGGATATACCCTGTTTGCTATAGACAACTTTATTTTAAGCTTATCTGACATAGAAAAATTTCTTTACATTAATCGGATAATTGCGCAATGCAATAATCAATTTCTCTAATTAATGTGTTTATTTTAAGCTTTGTTTCTCTTTTGTTTTCGTCACTACCAAGCATCGCATTTGCAAATTTGAGCGCCTCGTATTTTTCTTCCCATGAAGCAATCACTTGCTGTTGATCAAGAAAATCTTGTCTAGAAATTTGCAACTCCTTTTCCAATTTCAAGTTCGTTTGCTTCACAGCTTCCAATTGCTGCAAAACTTTACTCACTTTCACTTCAAGAGCATCAACAATTTCTTCAATTTTACTCATGTACAATATGCAATACTTATCAGACAAAGTTAAGATACCTTCGTATAAATTACAATTGTTTTTCCATAAAATTTATAAAATATTATAATAGCTTGATATTATCGTAAATTAAGAGGGCCATTTATCTTTTGTAGATATAAATCAAATTGATAATTTAGCCGGAATTACAGACTTTATGAGAACAACTTTTGCCATTTTCCTTTTTATAGGTGCTACTGTTTTTGCACAAGATTATTATCCACAAGATTACTTTGGAAGTCCTTTGGATGTTAGTTTGATTTTATCCGGTACGTTTGCTGAATTACGTCCCAATCACTTTCATTCAGGCTTAGATATAAAAACCCAACAGCGTGAAGGCTTAAAAGTTTATGCAGCTGCAAGTGGCTATGTTAGCAGAATAAAAATCTCTCATTATGGTTACGGAAAAGCACTATATATTACACACCCAAATGGTTATACCACAGTTTATGCGCATTTAAGTAAGTTTTCTCCGGAAATTGAAGCCGTCGTAAAAAAGTTACAATACGAACAAGAAAGTTTCGAAGTGGAATTGTTTCCAAAAACCGAAGATTTGATTGTTGAAAAAGGTGAATTGGTTGCATATAGTGGAAATACTGGTGGTTCTGGAGGTCCACATCTTCACTTTGAAATTAGAGATAATGCTGAGAGACCTATAAATCCACTCCTTTTTGGAATCGATATCAAGGATACCACTCTGCCTGTCATAAAGGAAGTATATGCCTATCCTATGGACTCCAATTCTTACGTAAACCAATCTAATGAAAAACAAAAATTACGATTAATTCCTTTACCTAATGGCGATTACACCGTTGAAAACATCAAAGCTTTCGGCCAAATTGGTTTTGCTATTGAAGCCAATGATAGACAAGATTTAGCCTACAATAATAATGGTGTTTACAACATTCAAACTTTTTTCAACGGAAATCAAAAAATAGATATCGATTTTAAACGTTTTTCATTTGACGAAACGAGACATCTTAACCGCTTTATAGATTATGGCCATTATACAACAAAAAAGGAGCGCCTTCAAAA
Organism: Xanthomarina sp.; assembly: GCF_035306605.1. Taxonomy (NCBI): domain Bacteria; kingdom Pseudomonadati; phylum Bacteroidota; class Flavobacteriia; order Flavobacteriales; family Flavobacteriaceae; genus Xanthomarina; species Xanthomarina sp. The sequence goes on from NZ_DATGNR010000031.1 coordinate 54,568, forward strand.
ACTATTTATCGACTCTAACAATCCTTTAAGTTTGTATCAAAACTCAGATAACCGTGGAATCATACAAGTTGAAGACAGTACCGCTTCGGTGTATAAAGTAGCTGTTAAAGACTTTAAGAACAACACATCGTGGTTAACTATAAATATTACCGGTAAAAAAGAAGACCAGTATAAATTAAAAGATTCTTTTGTTTCCTCTTACCACATTTATGCAAACAAAACCAATGAATTATTGCATAAAAATGTTTCAGTTGAGTTTTATCAAGACACTTTTTATGAAGATTTTTATATGGACTTCTCTATTTCCAACGACACCATCAAGCTTCATGACAACACGGTTCCTGTAAAAAAACACTTTAAAGTTACTTTCGACATCAGTAATTACAATCCATCTGATGCCGAAAAGCTTTATATAGCAAGATTGGTAGGTTATAAAAAATATCCTCTTTATTCGAATACCAAAAGAGAAAAAAACCTACTTTACACCCTAACGAATACCTTAGGTACTTACACTTTAGTAAAGGACACCATAACTCCCACGATTCAAGCCATCAACTTTAAAAACGGACAATGGCTAAGCAACTACCGTTATTTGAAATTAAAAATAAATGATGAAGGTTCTGGAATTTCAAGTTATCGAGCAACGGTTAATGGTAAGTGGATTTTAATGGAATACGATTACAAAACAAAAACCTTGACTCACGATTTTAATGACAATATAGTTAGTGACACAAATAATAATTTAAAAGTAATTGTTACAGATAATGTTGGAAATAATTCTACATTTGAAGCTACATTTCATAGAAAATAAAAATTTAAACCTTTGAATATTAAATTTTATCTCTCGATTTTAGTCCTATTTTCGATGTCCTATTTAGGTTTTTCGCAAAGTGGAACGCTAAAGGGTGTTATCCTTGATGATGCTAAAAACCCCATTCCGAATGTTAATATTAAGGCAGAAAACACAGGAACCACTACTAACGACAATGGCTTTTTTATTTTAAAAATCCCTGCAGACAAAGATGTTACTGTTTATTTTTCTCACCTATCATTTAAAGATATTGTAGCTACTTTTAATTTAAAAAATGGTGAAGAATACGAATTTCACCCCCTAATGAAAGAGGCCGTAGAACAAATCTCCACGGTAATTATTTCAAGTAAACAACGAAAAGAAGTTGCAGGAATTGTTACTCTTGAACCAGAAGCGATTCGACAAATACCTGGTGCCAACGCTGGAGTAGAAAACCTATTAAAAACCCTTCCAGGAGTAAGTAGTAATAACGAATTAAGCACCCAATATTCAGTTCGAGGTGGAAATTACGACGAAAATTTAGTTTATGTTAATGGAATTGAAATCTACAGACCCTTTTTAATTCGTTCAGGACAACAAGAAGGCTTAAGTTTTGTAAACACAGACATGGTTCAAAATGTAGACTTTTCAGCCGGAGGATTTCAAGCCAAATACGGGGATAAATTAGCCTCTGTTTTAGATATTACCTATAGAAAACCGTATCGATTTGGAGTCAGTGCCGATTTAAGTCTGTTAGGTGGTAGTTTAGCCGTAGAAGCCGTAAGTAAAGACTCGAAACTATCAGGGATTATGGGGGTTCGTTATAGGGACAACAGTTTACTTGTAAACGCGCAAGAAACCGAAACCAACTACAACCCGAGTTTTCTTGATATTCAATCCCATATAAATTATAGTTTTTCGGACAAATTTAGTTTAAGCTTTTTAGGGAATGCGTCCTTAAATAAATACAGCTACCAACCTAAAACTAGACAAACCAATTTTGGAACTATAGAAAATCCTATGGCCTTGTTGGTATTTTATGAAGGTCAGGAAAAAGATCAATATCAAACCCTTTTTGGAGCTTTAAAAGGAACGTATCTTTTAAACGATCAAGTAACGCTTAATTTAACCGCATCCACTTATCACACCATTGAAGAAGAGTATTTCGATATACTGGCTCAATATAGATTAGGAGAAGTCAACACCAATATTGGCGATGAGGATTTAGGGGAAGTGGAATATAGCGAGGGAATTGGAGGCCAATTAGATCACGGAAGAAACGATTTAGATGCCCTTATTACAAATATTGAACACAGTGGAAAATATACGGTAAACGATAGCGATTTTGAATGGTCGGTAAAATACACCCATGAAGATATTCGAGACCGATTGGTAGAATGGGAAGTAATCGATTCGGCAGGCTTTTCAATCAACCCTCCGTATTTAGGTGGTTTCAACAATCAACCCTACACACCATACGAAGGTCCTTTGGTTGCTTTTCAGAATGTTCGAGCAAAAAACCATACCAGCATACAAAGACTTCAATCTTACCTACAATGGAGCAAAAGAACCACCCTTGGAAATCATGATGTTTGGTACAATGCAGGCGCCAGAATTCACAATTGGACTGTAAGTGGTGAAGGAATTAAAAAAACCACGCAAACAGTATTTAGTCCTAGAGCTCAATTTGCCATTAAACCAGATTGGAAAAAAGATATGCTTTTTAGAATAGGTGGTGGAATTTATTACCAACCTCCTTTTTACCGAGAGTTACGTGATTCTTCAGGAACGGTCAATCCCGATGTGAAAGCACAAAAATCATTTCAGGTGGTTATAGGCAACGAATACAGTTTTAAAATGTGGGAAAGACCATTTAAACTAACTACTGAAGCTTACTACAAAAGTTTAACCGATGTTAACCCGTACACTTTAGAAAATGTACGTATTCGTTATGCAGCGGATAATAATGCCAAGGCCTATGCTTACGGTTTAGACTTAAGATTGAATGGAGAATTTGTACCAGGAACGGAGTCGTGGTTTAGTTTTGGTTATTTAAAAACTCAAGAAAACATAGACAACCGAGGATATATTGCTAGGCCAACAGATCAGCGTTTAAAATTTGCAGCACTTTTTCAAGACTATGTACCTAACCTACCAAAAATGAAAATGTATTTAAATTTGGTTTACAATACAGGTCTTCCAGGTGGTTCGCCTAGCTATGCCGATCCTTATGTGTACCAAAACCGTTTACCAGACTACAAACGAGCGGATATAGGCTTACAATATGTCATTGTTGATTTAAATGAAACCAACCAAGGTTGGAGAAAACCTTTTAAATACCTCTCAGTTGGATTGGAGATTTTCAATATTTTTGATGCGCAAAACTCTATCACGAATACTTGGGTTAGAGACGTGTATAGTAAAAGACAATATGCTATCCCTAATTATTTAACGCCACGTGTATTTAATGTGAGAACTAGCATGAAGTTTTAATTATCTAAAAACCACATAAGACATTTGTTTTCAATCCATTAAAAACAACATTCATATAGTCAACTGCTTGATATATTGGCATTAATTATAGTGCAAGTACATTTAACTCTAGACCAATAAATTAACATATTTTTTTGTTATCGAATCGGAAACAGCTATACATTTGTATCAGTGAAAACATCTATTAGAAATATCGTGGCATTCAGCCTTTTGTTTGCTTATACTTTAAGCTTAAGTATTTCTGTACAGAATTATCTGATTGATACGGTTTTTGAAACAGATAAAAACCATCAGGTTTCAAGTTTTATCTCTGAATTTAAAGCACCAGAACTGTCTGTCTTTCCAGACTTAGAGCCTCTCGGGGATATATCGAATCAACTTGTTTCAAACTTTCAAAAAACCGATTTAAAAGTACAGTTTAAGCTTTTTAGATTTGTAGAGCCTTTTATATTAACAAAAGACAAGCACTACATTTCCGAAAGTAAAAACATTCAGCCAGGTTTGGATTTGGATGCTCTACTCTACCCTTTTCACACCTTTTCATAAGATTTATTTTTTATTTGATTTTCAGCAATAATAATCCGTGTTTTCATGTGATTATTACCTGCTCTATTCTATTTAATCTTGATGTTATTTCAAGATTAGCAACTTATAATAAATAAAAAACAAACTCATGGAAACATATAGCATTTACATAGGAATTGCCATTATAGTAATTATTTTATTACCACTTATTTTTATTCAAAAATCACAGTTAAGTCAGAAAAAAAAGGCGATGAATGGATTTAAAGCAGAAGCTTTAAACCACAACTTAAAAATAACTGAAGCCGATTTTTGGGGAACTTATTATTCCATTGCCATTGACGAAGCAGCAAATAAATTAATTTATTCAAAAATAATCGATTCAGAACAGAAAATTACTATTGTCGATTTAAGTCAGGTTGCATCCTGTGAAATCCTCACGACCTTCAGATCTGTTAAAAACAAACCCACTCCAGAAAAGGACAAAATTGACTTGCTTATTACCTATAAAACAAGAGCAAAAGACGTTTTAGAATTTTATAACATTGATGTTAACTTTCAAATGAGCAATGAAATAGCGCTACTTGAAAAATGGGAGTCTCACATTAAAAACCGCCTTGTAACAAAATCAATTGCGGCATAAGCTGTTGATATGATTGCATAAAAGAACCTCTAGACCTTTACCTGTTCTAGAGGTTTTTTTTATATGCTTATTTCAAAGTTTTTATCCCGGTTGCAGTTCCTTTTTACACAAAAAATGAATGTAGTATGGTTTGGTTTACAAGTTAGGCATAAAACACAATTAAATTAATTCTTTTAAAACCTGAATGACATAATCAATTTCTTCCTTGGTGTTGAACTTACAAAATGAGAATCTCACCGAAGGTTTTTGTTGTTCTTCTTCACATAAAATATGTTCCAACACATGAGACCCCTTTCCGCTTCCGCTTTGACATGCACTTCCTTTTGAACAAGCTATTCCTTTTAAATCCAATTGAAATTGAAGCGTTAATGCTTTTTCTGCGGACATAGGTAAGCGTACATTCAATAAGGTATAGGTACTTTTAGAATTATCAGAGCAATTCCCATTGAATTCTACATTTGGAATGGCTTTTTTAATTTCAGCTTTAAAATAATCTTTTAAGCCTTGTACATACCCACGTTCCTCCTCTAAGTTTTCGTAAGCCAACACAAAAGCTGTTTCCAAGCCTTTAATATTGTGTACTGGTTCTGTACCAGCTCTAAATCCGCGCTCTTGAGCTCCTCCAAAAATAAGAGGTTTCAAGGTGTTATTCTTTCTTATGTAGGCAAAACCAATCCCTTTTGGTCCATGAAATTTATGTGCAGCAGCTGTCATAAAATCAATAGGAACTTCTTTAACATCCCATTTAAAATGTCCTACAGATTGTACCGTATCACTATGAAACAAGGCATTGTTTTCTTTACATAGAGCAGCAACTTTATGAACATCCAACAAGTTTCCTACTTCATTATTAACATGCATTAAACTCACTAATTTTCTTTCATCATTAGCCGTTAACAATCGCTCTAAGTCCTCATAATCTGGAGTTCCACATGGTTGAAGCTTCACAAATTCTACCGTAACATCATATTCATTTCTCAGTTCTTCAACCGTATGTATTACGGCATGATGCTCTATTGGAGAAGTAATAATGGTTGTAATACTTGCATCTCTAACAGCGCAACGTAAAATCATATTATCGGCTTCAGTTCCTCCAGAAGTAAAAATAATTTCTTGAGGTAACGCATTCAGCTCTTTGGCAATCGTTTTTCGAGTGTTTTCTATAATCGATTTAGACGCCCTTCCGAAAGCATGGGTTGATGATGGATTTCCATATTGCTTTTCTAAAACATCTTGCATAACAGCAATTACTTCTTTTCTAACTTGAGTGGTAGCAGCACTATCAAAATATACAGGGGTCATGAGTACGATTTTATTATTATTTTAAAGGTCTGGTGATACCTCTAAGCAATCTCTTATCTTTTTTCTTTTAAAGCTAATTTATGCTGATTTAAAATCAGATTTTGCTATGAGTTCTCAACACAATTACAAGTCACAAAAATACAGCATTTATAATTATTTACAAGAAGGCACGTTGTATATTTACCAAATCTTTTATTTTTGTGCGCTAATATATATGTTATGAAAAACTTACTAGTATTTTTATCTTTTTTATTGCTTTTTTGGTCTTGTGATGATGGCGATGTCATGGTAGTTGATATGGATTTCGACAACTCTTTTGAAGCATGTGGCGAGTTGGTTTTTTATAATGTTAGAGAAACGCCTTTTGAATCTATTTCTTTAAAAATAAGTAATCCGGTTATTAGTTTGGATGATATTTTTAGCGTGGCGCCAATTTCTACAGGGTCTTATGTGGTTGAACCTGCTAATACTGTTTTAACTGGAACTATAAACGGCACTACAAACATGCTGAATTACAGAACTTATAACTCTAGTGCTAGCAATTTATTTTGTAATGATATTCCTCCTTCCAATCTAGAAATTTCAGAAGATTATTCAAGCCATTCTGGAACCTATTTTATTTTCACAAGTTTGTTGGAAGATGATAACGATGGGATTCCTGCCCACCTGGAAGACATTAATGGAAATGGTGATTTATACGACGACGATACTGATGGCGATGGCATTCCGAATTTTTTAGATGAAGATGACGATGGAGATAATGTATTAACCAAAACGGAGCTTTTAGATTATGATAATACAGATAATGATGGAGACCCACTTACCAACCCTAAGGACACCGATGGCGATGGGATTCCTAATTATTTAGACCCTGACGATGATGGTGATGGCGTGTTAACCATTAATGAAGAAAGCATGAATCCGGATAAAAATCCAGCGAACGATTATACCCATCCGAATATTCCTGATTATTTAAATCCAGATGTGGCTGTTTCCGTTCCTGCTACAGGATATCGTGTTCATACCATTACACAAGACTTTGAAGTATCGGTTAAAGTAGAGGCCATTTCGTTTCCAAATTTAAACCAAGACACCTTTGATTTTGGCTTCCTGAACAATTCTCGAACCTCTGGAACAAGAAGTTTTACTCCAGATTTTTAATTGAAGCTAATCGGCATTTACATTTTGATAAATATAGACTTCCGTTGCCCCTAATCCGTATTTTTGGAAATTGGCATCGTAGTATTTTACATTCTCATATTTGCCAAACATATATTCCAATTCGGCTTTCAAGACACCTTGTCCCACGCCATGTATAAACACTACTTTTTGAAT